>JBOFGJ010001010.1:0-11275 GCA_051649065.1 Flavobacterium sp.
TCATACCATAGTTCGGAGATTGCCCTATTCTTAATACTTACACAATCACAATCATATTTTCCAAGGCAACCACAGATCGCCATCATCCGTTCTTTTATTTGTTTCCCTGTAATCTTTCCACTGTTTTCTGGTGTTTTCATCTTCACCACAAGTGTATCTACACTAACAAAGTCTTTTAATTTGGATTTGATAGCTTGCACTCTATCAACACCCTCTTCGAAAGCTCTATCAAACGAACCGTCTGTTTCCAAAATTCGTTCTCCGGCTAACATTGCAGAGGCCATCGCTAGCCGTACCATTTCCATTACCTCCTCAATCTGATCTTCAGACATTGTTTCTCCTTTTCAACGTAATGCATCAATTCTACACCACCTTTCCTGTATTGTCAACACACGTCTCTTTAGAATTTCTTAATCCACATTAGAAATTCTTAGGAAGACAACTACGTAGGACAGTACGTAGTTCTATTGACAAATTGGAAAAGTGTGTTATACTTAACTATTCTTTGTGTGTGTTGGAGGGATGACACGGACGTTGGCACACATCGTATTCTCTTAACGGCTAGTGGCCTTAGCGGGCATTGTACATGAGAACTGTCAGACTAAGCGGCTTTTGTTGCTGATACGGGACAGGTACAGGGAGTGTAATCCTTAAACGCGGTATCAAGTTCTACCTTTACACAAGAGTAGAGCCGAAGGCAGAGCATGGCTCTGTTCACCACTTAGGTGACTAATTCATCGTCTCAAGTTAGATAGATTGTTAGCAGAGTAGGTCTAGGCAACAGCCTCTTCTCAGATAGAAACATAAGTTTTGTTTCTGAGAACGCTAGTGTCTTAGACTAACTATCTCTGCTAATTATGAACTCAGTTAGATAATAGATATAAGTAATAAAGAATAAGAATTGATAGCTAAAGTTATGTAGCTAAGAAACAACACATAGAGGGAGAAGAGAGCTAGAGATGAAATATTTCTCTGTTCCTTCTTCCTTTTCTTGTTTCTGTGTGGTACACTTCTCTTCACTACTTAACAAAGGAGAGTACATGGAAAAGATCGTTCTAACAAAGAACACTATTAAGAAGTTCTACAACACACCTATTGAGGTTAACATGTGGAATGGATGCTATAACATAGCAGAAGTTAATATCACAAATAATCGCAAAGATTATCGTCTCGAAGTGTCAGTAACTCATCCTCGTCTTTTCTGGCAGTGTGGTGATAAGAATGAGGTGAGAATCATTTGTCATGGCTATGTTTATCCTGAAGAACAAATCCCTTCGGAGCTAGGGGAATTGATTGATAAGATGCGAGAACTTGCTACAATGGACGACAAGGATGCAGATGCTCTCAGCCAAGAGAATAAACAAATTTTCCATCAAAGCATGAAACAGCTTGGACTTATTTAAGGAGGAAATATGACTATAGAACAAATGAAGGAACGCATCGAGTTGTTAGAAGAAGCACTTGAAAATATTTTCATGTCTCGTAGGCGCGATAGCATCTACGGCAATACACTCCCTGACTGGTGCTTTGATGCTGACAACTTTGAAGACTTCATTCAAGAAATGGCTGAACAATGAGTACATATGAATATCTTGTAAACCTTCGTAATGAAGGACACGCCGTAACTGCTGAACGAATCGTTTGTGCTGCTAACAAATGTGCAGATGGAACTATTGTTCTAGGTGTACGCCACGGTTGTGAAATTATGCTTGCTTCAGCTAAGAAGATGGGCTACAATAACCTGCTTCGAACAGAGCAAGGGTTCTACACAAATTGGCAACGCTTTGTCTCTCGTGAAGAAGCAATGATTATTGCTCGTGAACAAGGGCAATTGTTTCATCCAGAAGGAACACACAACCCAGATGTGCTATATAGTGAGTGCCTCTACTGAAACGTTTGGAATTGAAGGGTTAAAAATGCATCAAAATATTGATAGTGATCTTATAGCCGCCCTTCTGCGAGAAGGTGCTGAAATGATCTTCGATCAGGAGAAATCCCAATGGGAGAGAGCTAACACTACGTTGTCGTGGGAGGAATGGCGAAGCGAGTGGAACAAGGATTTGTATAAACAAATGAATGAACAGGCTGATAAGCTTGAGGAACGGGAGCATTGGATTTAAAATGAAATACAATTCTGTTGAAGACATCAAGTTTTATGAATACACTCCCAACTGTGTTTCATACTACGGAATACACTTTGTGGAAGAAGGCTATCTTGAAGTTCTTGTTGTGCCTACTAGCGAAGGCTATGATGTATGGAACATGCACCCGCTTCGTAAATCGTGGCAGAAATGCTACACACTGTCTTCTTGCAATCCTGAACAACAAGTGGTAGACTCTCTTAATAGTTTGAAACGTTTGTTTGAGAAGGAGAACTAAAGATGTCTGATTGGGAACATACTTGGAATACTGTGAAGCAGACCTTGGCTAATGCACGCAGTCAAAACAAAGACAGTGCAGAGATTGATATTACAGAGTGGGAAACTTCACTCTTAGCACTCGTACTTGATAATCTTGAGTTCAGCGGATATAATTGTAAAATTATTGACAAAAGTTTTGTTTATGATTATGTTGTCCTACAAATTAAAGGAGTGAGTAATGATTAACCCCCACTATGTCTGTTCCCGTTCAGCACTAGGTAATTGGTCAGCCCAGGACATTCGAGCACTTCTCAACTACATTGCTGAGCTTGAGAAGGAGAATGCATCAGTAAAACAAGAGCTTATGTTTGCTTGTCAGTTTGACGGATATGTTGGAGTTGAGAAAGACAGGTATGATCTTGCTATAGAATTCATGGATGAAGCAGGAAGAGATGGGCCTTCCTTTGAAGATGAAGTGAATGGACTGCGTAAACTTATTCAACTAGCTATGGAGAATGAAAATGAAACCTAATTGGGACTCTGCCCCAGAATGGGCAAATTATTTGACAATGGATCAAGACAGTACGTGGTGGTGGCATAAAAATGAACCATACATAGATGGTAAGTTCTGGACAAGTTGCAGTCTATCTACAAAAGCACAGGACTGTGGAATTTATTGGAAACACTCTTTCGAGGAACGAAATGAAGATTGATTGGAGTACCAGTCCTCCCTGGGCTAAATTCTTTATTGAACTGGAAGGAGGTCGCTCTTTTTGGAGCAGTCAGCCGATCCAAGAACTGGAGTTCTCTCCTGTCTCGATGAATGAAGAGCTTCCTAATATTGAAGACTCTCCTAGCTTTTACAAGCTACATGTGCTACAATGCGTTCCACGTCCTGAATGGAAGACACTGATTCATTTCAAGAATGAAGGGAAGGTTACAACGTATGAGGCAGAGGGACAGCTAGCACATGCTGCTGTAAAACGACAACTAAGGGATGAGCTTGGTGTTGACAACAACACACGAATTATGTTAGAATACAAACAACTTGTTTAAGGAGGATGCTAATGTCTAACGACGAAATTGTTAAAATTGCAAACAGGGCAGGATTTTCAGCGTATAACCGTGACGGTGAATTTTCAATTGCTGTTATCGAAGGATGCGGTGCAGTTGTTTGCACAGAAGAAGTTGTTAAACTAATAAATCTTATAGAGCAGAGAACACTTGAAATGGCAGCACAACATTTTGACGAGCGTGGTAAGTATCCTGATGGCACTTGGTGTGATGGGTGGTATAATCCAAACGAACCAGGAGAAATTTTACGTTCTATGAAGATTTCAGACTAACTTACTCAACAATTGACAGACAACTAAATTCTGTGGTAAAATTCAATTTTAAACAACGAAAGGAAGACGTATGAGTAAGATTCCAAAGGTCGGGGAGAAAGTTGTAATTATTGATGCTGAGAATTCTGGTGGATTCTATAAAAATGGTGATACAGCAAAAGTAATTCCTGACGATGATCCCATTGAATCTGGTATTGAAGTTGTTTTTGACAACAGATTTAAAGAGAACGGTGACCCTCTAAAATTCTTTTTGTACCACAGTGAGTACAAAATTATTTCTAATAAACGAAAGGAAAATCAAATGAAGAATGTAAATGAACTGCGTATCCCAGCTTATGCTGTTGTGGAATTGACTACGAATCGCGCTATGCAACCTCTACTGTCCGACCGACAATCGGCACGAGTATTCCTGCAGAAGATGAAGGAACTTAATCCTGAGTATCGTTTCAAGCTGGTGAAGCTCACAGCAGAGAAGTTTATTCGTTAAGTAGGAAGTAGGAAGTATGAAGTTTGTTGTAGAACTTACAGAAAAACAACACGAAGCGCTTGTTAAGCGAGCTTCTGTAGAGAATGGTTATGAGGCAGATGACGACTTCAATCCTTATGACTACTCTGGTGGTAATTTTGATGATTGCTACCAACTTGGTATGGAGCATGCAGACGCAGATGCCGCTCGTGAAATTCTATCCATCCTTGGTAATCCTATTAAGGAGTAAATATAATCTCTATTAAAATTCTAGAAAAAGAGTACGAACAATGCTCTAAGAAGATTGAACGTCTACAAGACGAATTGAAAGAGTATGAACAGAATGTTCTTGTTACGAAATCAGACCTTGAACAAAATCTTGCGAAAATGCAAGATTTGAAAACCGCAATCTCTAAGCTAAAGGAAGAATGATATGTTTATTGAAACAGATATGACCTGTGACCTGTGATGGTGAACAAGTCACACTCCATGCGTATGGGGATAGAGACAGTGGTTATGAAGTATTTTATGAAGATGAATGGAATTCATCTATAGACTATAAGTTTTGGACGGGTGAAATGAAAGCATTCGTAGTAGAAACAATTGGACAATACACACAACTTGATGGAATTAGTGTAGAAGTCAACACTCCTGTTGACGGCTTTGAAAATATTTAAACAAAAAGGAAATTAATAAAATGGCAATTACACGAGCAACAAATCCTATTGATGACAGCACTATCGTTATGGCAACTGGTGTTGTAGAACGAATCGTAATCAAGGAAGCAGAACGTACTGCAAAGAATCTTGAATACGGTGTTACACACATTGCATCAATTGTCGTAGATGGTCAATGGATCAACTACATCTCCCTTGGTATCAAGGAAGGTAAGGAACCAAATATTGCAATCAACACAGGTACAAAAGATTCTCCTAAGTGGGTGCAGATTCAAGAAACAGACGAAGTGAAAGTTATCGTAACCGAGAAGGTTGTTGGTGATAAGACTTATTATTCCGCCAAGCGCACAGGTATTAAGCTTGTGAAGAAGAATGCTACTCCATGTCAAGCAACTCAGCAGCAAACATCTGCCGGCTCTGCAAGTAACTACCAAGCAAAGCCAAAGGATATGTCAGGCATTAGCGTAGGTCATAGCTTCAATGGTGCAATGAACTTCATCACTACCTATGGTCAAGATAATTCTAATGAGAATATTGTTGCTGTGGCTAAGAAAGTTCATGACGTGACAGAGCGTGTTAAGGCTGAATATGCTAAGGCTAATCCTGAAATGTCAGCTTATGACTCTGGTGCAGCAGCAGGTAATAGTGTTCTGAATGCTTGTAAGCTGGTTGGTGTAGAGGGTGACTTTGAAGAAGGTGTATATGCTCTTGCTATGGACTTCCTCAATAATGTTGTCCCTAAGATTATGTCTTATGTGAAGGAAGGTTCGAAAGAACAACCTGCAGCAGTCAAGACAACTCGAGCAAATCCTACAAAAAAGAACGCTACAAAGGCTACCTCTGTTATGGAACCTCTTGAAAAAGAAATGGATAACCAAGACCTGCCATTTTAAGCTCCTTAAACAGAGCTAGGAGAGATTTAAATAGAGAATAGATGGAGATATAGTTCTCCCTAGTCTAAAACGATTGTAGGAGGTTTTATGGCCGGTATTAAAGAGCTTGGTATCGCAGTAGCATTCCTAGAATCTACTAGTGCAGGGGATTTTGAGACAATATTCTCACAAGAAGATCGAGACACGTTTTGTCGTTGGCTTATGAAAGAGTGGCGTGATGAGTGGGATAAAGAAATGACTGACCACTATATTATGTTGATTAGTGAAAAGATTAAAGAATTGAAAGGTGAATGAAATGAATATTGAAAAGCGTCTAGAAGTTTACGGAGTTATTGACAAGGAAACTGGTGAGGTTGTAATTGATCGTCATCGTGAGAAGAAGGACATTATTGATTCCGGTGTTCGTCTTCTGCATGAGATTGAAACTCTAAAGGAAGACATCAAGGAAATCCTTGAAGATGGTAAGAGTCGAGGATATGACAAGAAGAATCTAAAGGCTCTGATGGACAATGTGTTTAAGTCTGAAATTGATGAGAAAATTGAGGAACTAGAACAACTACGTACAGAGATTGAGAACCTTTACGAAGGTGGTGAAAATGACTGAATTTGCAATTGAACAAGAAATTGCAATTCTTCGAGAACAAATTGCAGGGCTTCATGACAAAATTACAGATAAAGAAGACATGATTAGTGAGCTTGAGTACGAATTGTCTGTTATTAGGGGTGAGGAATGAATAAATTTAAGATTACTGTCGAAACAAAGAGTCGCAGTAAGGTTGTAATTGATGTAAGTACATCTTCAACAGAGGAACAGCTTCGTGAAGAACTTTGTGATATTTACAATGGTTCAACGATTACTATTAAAAATACATTTTTCAACACAACTAATGTAAACTATATTCAAGTAGAAAAGGTTGAGTAAGTAATAAATTACTAAGAGGAGACTGTCTCATAGACACTCCTCTTTTGTATTTTGAAAGGAGTGGAATGAGTAAAGATATTCTTTGTATAGACGGAGATGCTTTGATCTATGCCTCTGGTTTTGTTGGTGAACGTAGAGAGTTAAAAGCTATACATAGACAAACAGGGGATGAGTTTACATTTAAAGGTCGTACGGAAATGTATGGGCGTAAGCGATCTAGGGATGGAGGTTGGCTTGCTGAAATCAATAAAACAAAGGAAACTCCGTGGGTAATCGATGACTTCGATTTGTATGACATCCAGATTCCAGCCCCCGTAGAACACTCATTGACAGCAACAAAGAGCTTGATCCTAAAGTCTACAGAGCTTACAGGTATTAAAGAACGACGATTGTTTGTAGGCAAAGGTGACAGTCAACGTGTTGAACAGAGTACCCTGGTTAAGTACAAAAGCGGGAGAGAAGGATCACTTCGCCCCTTGCACAAAGATGCCATCATTGAATACATGATTAAGTACCACAATGCTGAAGTCGTAGAAGGAATTGAAGTTGATGACAAGGTTACGATGGAGGCTTGGAGAGATCCTAGCAACGTAATTTACGGGATTGATAAGGACTACCTCGGAACCCATTCTCGTGTGTTCAATCCAAATACTCCAGAAAAGGGTATTCAGGATTGTAGGACATTTGGTGATATTTGGGTGCAAGAAATTGTGTCTAAGGAAACAGGTAAGAAGAGATATGAGGTGAAGGGATACGGACGTAAGTGGTTTCTATTTCAATGGGGATATGGAGATGACAGTGATTCGTACAGAGCTAACTGCGCTTGTGATATTGAGTGGGGGGAGATGGCAGCTTACAATGCATTGAAAGATTGTAAGAACGACGTTGAAGGGTTCGCAGCTATCAAGCAGATTTATCAGATGCTATATCCTGAGCCTAAACTCGTGCAGGGGTGGAGAGGTGATTCTATTCGTATTGATTGGAAATACGTTTGTTCTGAAATATTTACAATGGCACGTATGCTACGAACACCAGATGAAAAGATTACAGCAGAGAACGTTTTCTCTAAGTATGGTTTGTGGGATAATTGAAAGGACATTATGAAATTGTATGGTTTAAGATATCTTAAAGATGAGGATTCTTGCTGGAGTGACTTTTATGCATTCTCCCATGAACGTGAGAAATTGACAGCAATGTGCAAAGGAACAAAAGGTTGGTATCTTGGTGCAAAAGATGTGACTAACAACCCTAAAGAGGTTTGCTATACATACGGTGATGACTACCCAAAATATTCTGTTGTAGAAGTTCCTTTCATCATCTAAGTGTGGTATAATAATGACTAAGAAGAAAAAAGATAGATACGAAAAGTATTGGAAATATCCAGGCTCCCGATTCAAGAGTGATTCGCAATGGTTTGCCTTTCTGCGTTCTAACCTTCGCAAAGGGTGGAATACTCACTTTATGAAACTTGAGAAGATCAAGCAGGTTAGAAAGAAGATTCCTAATCCGAATCCTAAAAGTGCTACTAGGTTCCCGGAGGTGTTTGGTGCAGACTGTGAAATTTGTGGAAACACGTGTAGCCTATCGGCAGGTAAGAAGGAAGCCAAGAATAAGGACTATATCGTAATTGACCACAAAATTCCAGCAAAAGCTTTTAGTGAAATTGAGCATGTGCAGGGTTTCTTTGAGCGTCTTTTTTGTGTTACAATAGACGACCTGCGTGCAGTTTGTACCTCTTGTAACTCCACGCTCGCCCTTGGCGATAAGCTTGGAGTATCATTTGAAGAAGCTCAGTGTGAAAAAGAGGCTATTCAGATAGTTAAGGATAAAGAAGACAAGGCGTGGTTGCTAGAGAGAAATATTCTCCCTGCTAGTGCCCAGATTAACCGAAGACGCCAAATTGTTGAACAACTTAAGAAGGAGAGAAACATTGCAACCAAATAGAACTTATATTATCAAACGAAAAGACAGTGGTGAAATGTTCAGAGCTGCGTCTGGAAAAACTTCTTGGAAAGCCCCAGGTCATGCTAAGAATGCCTGGAACCAAACAGTAAATCGTTGGAATGCACAGACTCTTGGTGTTGAAATGATTGATGATGTTGGTTGGAGAGGTGAGGGCGTGAAACGTGTCCCTCTGTTCTCTGAGCAAGATGTTTATGAAGTTGTAGAACTGAAGCTAGAAACAGAAACTGTTCTAGATGAGGCTAAATATTTGCTTAATGAGTGCCTCGGTCGTTGTGAATATGACATTCGTGTTAAGATTGAAAAATTCCTGAAGGAGAATACATGAAATTTGATTATGAAGATTTTAATCTAATGCTAAATGCAGCATGGAATGCATTCGAAAACACCTTGTTTGTTTGGGGAGTTACACAAGAACAGACAGACAAGTTTGTACAAATCCTTGATTGCAAAGATGGTTATAAGGCTGTGGATGACGCTCTTGCAGAGTCAATTGAATGGAAGGAAGAATGAAATGAGCGTTTCTAAAGAAATTGATATTAGTTTGGTGTTGTCTTTTCCCATGAAGGAAAATAGTGCAGATGCTAAGAATATTGGTGAATACCTTTACAAACTTCTGTATAATGTGTATAACATGGGAGAAAGCTTCAGTGGAAAGAGGCCTTTCGGTGATGGTGGCTGGGAATATGAACTATATGAAGCACTGGTTGTAGGAGATTTCATTCAAGGCTCTCTAGATGAGGATGGCTCTGTTGTAGAAGTTGATGAGAAAGCTGCTCATGCGGTAATTTTTAAATGCATCAAGCACGTATTTCAAGCATATCTGGAGGACTGATGGATTGGAAAGGTAAAGCTAAGGCGCTTCGTGATCAAGGATTTTCTGGCCGAGAAATTGCACGTAAACTAAACAAAGGTCGAACAACTGTTCTCGATTTTCTAAGGAGCGAAAAACAAATTATTAAAGAAGTTAGTCCAAATGTGTTGTTCCTAGATATCGAAACACGTCCTCTAATCCTTCAGGGATGGCAATTATTTAACCAGAACTTTGGACTAGAGCAAATCCAGGAAGATTGGAGCATTCTTAGTTACAGTGCCAAGTTCATGGGAAGTGATGAGGTTATTTATAGTGATGTCTCTGAGAAGACAGAGGACGATCTTCTTCAAGAGCTTCATGATCTTCTAAATGCAAGTGACTTTGTTGTAGGACATAACTTAAAGAAGTTTGATCTTCCCAAGATTCGTGCTAGAATGATTGCTAGAGGGTTTTCTCCACATCGTCCTGTACGCATGATTGATACACTTGCTATTGCAAAGGAAGAGTTCAAATTTACTAGCAATCGCCTTGCATATTTGACTAATCTTCTATGTAAAAGTCATGTAAAAGGTAGCCATGAGAAGTTCGCTGGACACAAGCTGTGGAAGGAATTTATTCGGGGTAATCCAGAGGCGATTGAAGCTATGCGGGACTACAACATGGTTGATGTTACTTCCCTTGAGGAGCTATACTTTATCTTTGCTCCTTGGTCTAATAAACTTCCTAATTTTGATGTATATTCTGAAGAAGTTCTGGATATGAGTGAATGGGAGCAAGATGGGTACTGGTATAGTAACCTTGGACAATACGAATTGTTCAGAAACAAGGTTACAGGTAAGTGGAAACGAGGCCGTAAGAATCTTCTGAGCAAGGAAAAAAGAAGTCAACTTCTAGCAAATATTGTTTGATTTGTGGTATAATTTAGTTTTAGACGAAAGGAAATAAATGGAACAACAAGAAACTAATAAGGCTGTAGCACAAGCTCTTAATGAGTTATTTGTATGGTTTGTAGGCCTTCAACCAAACACACGAACAAAGCTCCCTTCTGTGAATATCAAGCAAGATGAAGCTATTGGTGTTGTGAAGCATATCAATTACATTGCTTCTCTGGTTGGCTATAAGAATCGTATTCAAACAAATGATGATGAGAGTGTGAGTGTTGTACTGGAGGAAATTAAGCTTCCCAAGACAACTGATGAGGCATTGGAAGAGGTTGCAAACCTAACTAAAGAAATTGGACAGGAGCTTTGATGAAGGATAGTCGAGTAGAACGTTTTAATGCAATTACAGGTAAAGCACCTAGTAAAGACTTGAAGGAACTTTACAAGCAAATCGAGAATCAATGTACATATCTTCTGGAAGAAGTTAAGGAGACACTTCAAGCTGCTCAAGAAAATGATATCGTTGAAGTGGTTGATGGTGTTTGTGATATAAAATATGTTGCTTCGCAACTTCAAACTCTGGTAGAATCTATTGGTATTGACTTTGAAGGTGCTTTCTCAGAGGTCTGTGATAACAACGACAAAAAGTTTACAACAGTATATAGTCAAGCCTGTGCATGGGAAGGTTACTATGCTGAACAAAACAAGGATGTTTATATCTCTCATGTAAAATATAAGGGTGAAGATTATTTCACTGTTTGTGATGCAACTACCAATAAAACCTTGAAGTATGAAAACTTTCCTAAAGTTAATTTGACATCTTTTATTCCGAAGGAGCTAATTAATGTCTGAAAAAGGACGCAAATACGATTCTGTGCTTTCAGCCCAGTATGGCGGTAAGCATTATAAAGAAAAAGGTATTCAACCTATTGAGTATGCATATGTTAATGATCT
>JBOFGJ010001011.1:0-2891 GCA_051649065.1 Flavobacterium sp.
TACGTAGTATCACATAGTGAACGAAGGTAGATACGGAGTAAGTACTATGAGTATATTGACTATATATACCCTATCCTCTATAACTCCTCTTAACTAAAGAGGAGTACATATGCTTACTGTTGCAGAGTTAAAAGAAGTAGTACCTAAACAGCATAGAACCAAGGTATCTCAATCATTTGTAGATACACTTAATACTATGGTTAAAGATCCTCAGATGGCTGAGGTATATCAGAAGAACATTATTACTTACTCTCATGTACTACAGGATGGGAGGTTCAAGTTAACTGATTACTTCAATGCTGTACTGTTTGTCTCATACAAGATGATGGGATTAAGTAGTATGGCTGCTTATCAGAAGGTATTCCCTGATAAGTGTAGAGACATGGTTAACAGGAATGTATCTGCTAAAGATATGCAGGCATATGCTTCTACATTCAATAAGAATAAGTTAGTTACTCTTATCTATGAGCAGACTCTTATACCTGACCACATTATGTATGCTTCTGTTAGACATAGAGCTATTGCTGCACAAGCTAATCTTCTTAACTCTACTAATGAGTATGTGGTACAGAAGGCTGCAGATAGTTTGATGAATCACCTTAAAGCTCCAGAGAGTGCAAAGATATCCATTGAGATGGGAGCTAAGGATACAGGTGTACTTGCTGACTTGAGTGAAGCTCTTAATAGATTGTCTAATCAACAGAGTATTGCTATTCAGTCTGGTTCCCTCTCTGCTAAGCAAATAGCTCATGCAGATATCATTGAGGGGGAATTGGATGAGTAAGACAGTAGACCAGTATCTCAATGAGGTAGATTACTCTTTTACTGGATATATACCTTCTGCAGCTTCACTTAAGTTTATTAACTTTATGAAGCTGGTTAATGGTAGAGATGGTGAAGAGAACAAGACACCTGTAGTTCATTATAAGTTATTGGATAACATCTTCTCAGGTAAGAAGCGGTTAGCTATCTTATGCCATCGAGGGTTTGCCAAGTCCACTGTGTGCTCTGAGTACCTCCCCCTCTACTGTGCTGTCATGGGTAAGCTAGAGAACTTCGGTGAGATATCCTACATGCTCTTTATTGGGGATAGCTTAGAGAACGGATGCAGGAACATGCGAAGGAACATGGAGAATAGGTATAACCAATCCGAGTTCCTACAGCAGTATCTTCCTAAAGCTAGATTCACAGATACCATGATTGAGTTTACTAACGTAGAAGGTAAGCAGTTTGCTATTAGATTGGCAGGTGCTCAACAGTCTATACGTGGTACTCGTTATCTTAATAAGCGTCCTGAGCTATGTATCATGGATGATATCCTTACAGATGAGGATGCTCGTTCTGCTACGTGTATAGGTAAGGTGAAGGATACTATTCACAAGGGAGTGGCGAAGGCACTACACCCAACTCACAATAAGATTATTTATATTGGTACTGTGTTTAATGCTAGTGACCCTTTGTATGAAGTAATTGAGTCAGGTAGATGGAGTCCTTCTGTATTCCCTGTGTGTGAAGAGTTTCCTGTAGAGAAGAAAGACTTCAGAGGTTCATGGGAAGATAGATTCCCTTATGAGGCAGTGAAGGAGATGTACGATGATGCTATGTCATTGGGACGTCTATCTGACTTCAATGGTGAGATGATGAATAGGGTAACCAGTGATGAAGATAGGTTGATACCTGATAGTTGTATTAACTGGTTCAAGCGAAGTGACTTGGTTCATAACAAGAGTAGTTATAATTATTACATTACTACTGACTTTGCTACCTCTGCTAAGAAGAGTGCTGACTACTCTGTTATTACAGTATGGGCATATAACAATAAAGGTTATTGGTTCCTTGTTGATGGGATATGTAAGCGACAAGAGATGAGTACTAACGTAGATGACCTATTTGCTTTAGCTCAGAAGTGGGGAGTACAGAGTGTAGGTATTGAGGTAACAGGTCAACAAGGTGGATTCGTATCTTGGATACAACAGGAGATGTTGAAGAGGAACCAATGGTTCTCATTGGCTAGTGATAACAATTCTAATAAGGCAGGTATTAGACCTGTGTCAGATAAGCTCAATAGATTCTATACAGTAGAGCCTTGGTTCAAACAGGGAATTATGTTCTTCCCTGAAGAGTTGAAAGGTGAAGCTCTGATGGATGAGCTATTGCAAGAATTGTCATTGGTTACTAAGAGAGGGTTCTTATCTAAGCATGATGATGTATTGGATTGTGTGTCTATGCTGAGTGTAATGAAACCTTGGAAGCCTAGTACAGATGCGCAGGTAAGGACGAGTACAGAACCAATGTGGGAAGAGTGGGAAGAGGATGAAGGTACAAGTGGTCTGGGTAACTATGTAGTGTAGAATGTAAGGGACTTATAAGGAGTCCCTATGAAACTACAGAAGCTATTTGAGTATCTCACATTAGGTGAGTTAAAACAGCTAGGCATAGGCGGGTATGAGGAGCATAAGGCTATTCAAGTGAGTGATTATCCAGAAGTGGTTAATCACGTTAACTTGGGTCTTATTAATCTTTATACCCGCTTTCCTTTGTTGGAGAAGGAGCTGGTACTTGAGACTAGAGTGGATAAGCAACTCTATGTATTGGGTAGTAAGTATGCTGAGTCTACAGGTAATCCTGATTGGTATATTCAGGGTACATTTGATGATGATGTTATTAGGATTAACTCTGCTTACATTGGTAGTACCGAGTTACCTATTAATGATGAATATTCTCCTACAGGTATATATCTTCCTAGTTATAACTCTGTACAGATTCCTTTCGCTACAGGTAGTGAAGAGATTGCTCTTATATACAGGGCTAAGCCAGAAGAAGTAACCTTGGATTTGGAATGTGAGATTCCTATACCTGATGTACTTACTGAAGCTCTATTGGTTTATGTG
>JBOFGJ010001012.1:0-2509 GCA_051649065.1 Flavobacterium sp.
ATTAAGCGGTAATGGAAGATGTTTTTGAAACCTTTAGTCCTAAGAATGCTTTAGTAAAGAAGTATGTGGACTATTACTACTTAGATATAAAACCCAATAATGAGGTGAGAGAGTATCAATGCTTTCCTCATTATAACAATACGATTTCTATCTATGCTTCTCATCAACTAGCTAGTGATGGTTCGATGGCGTTTAATGAAGGAGCAGATGATTATCAGATATTCACTCCTATTAGAGAAGATATACTTCATGTGAAGCAGGTAGGGAGAGTACACAGAGTCGTTATTGTCTTTCACCCATTGGGGATACAGCAGTTTTATCGTCATTTAAGCTTTGTCAATCTGATTACTGATTATAAGTTTGTGGAAGAAGGCGAATTAGCAGAAGTCTTTACTACTACTGATGTAGATATTATTACTACATTGCTAGATGCAGCGCTAGAGAAGAGGTATAAGCCATTCTCAAATATCCTTTTAGAACAAACAATAGAGAATATCTTCAATGAAGAGGATAACTTCTCTGTACAAGAGTTAGCAGATAGGATAGGGGTAAGTAGGCAACATCTGAATAGAGTTTTTAAGGCTAATATGGGAGTTTCGCTAAAGAGGTTTTATGGGATATACATGTTTAGGCGAACGGTTAACCAGAAGCTCTATAACTCTCCTGAAGAGAAGTTGACTGATATTGCTTATCGTTTTAACTTTAATGATCAGTCACATCTGATAAAGACTTATAAGGCAATGACCAATAATTCTCCTAAACACTTCTTTGAGAAAGGAACTAAACTAGGAAGCAAAGATACTTTTTGGCATCTAGAGAAATAGATGTTCCATTTGTACAATTTTATTATTGTAGTGTTGTTTACATTCGCTTTATTAATAATTAGAATTATGAAGGGATATCATGTACTACTAGCATTTATGTTTAGTATCGTTAGTTTTGGACAGAATACATACTCTAAGTTAATCAATCAAGCAGATGATTTGTTAAAAGAGCACGAGGATGAGCAAAGTAAAAGACAAGCTTTTTCTCTTTATGAAAAGGCATTTAAGTCATTTCCAGATAGTATAACAGCAGCTGACTTATCAGAAATATCAATAATTGCCTCGGAGTTAAAAGAGGTAGATAGAGCCTTTGCTTATCTAGATCGGTTGATAAAGATAGAACGGGCACAATACGGCTTCCCAGGTTGGAAAAATGTAATAAACAAAAGTGCTTTAGAGGAATACAAGAATTTATTAGATAATCCTAGATGGGCTTCTATGATGAGTGAAGCGCATGTGTTAAAAGATAAGTTTGAGATAAATCTAAAAAAGGCAGAGGAAGAGTTCTATAAGGTGAAATCAACTAAAGAGTTAACTTCTACTAATGGAAAGAAATTATATGAAGAAATCAAAGCGTACAACCCTTATCTACCTAAAGCAAAACATGATTATTCTATCAGCTTTGCTATAAATGATACGGTGAAGACTTCTTTCTTTATTCATTTGCCTAAGAACTATTCGCCAGAGAAAGAATACCCTGTATTATTCTTTTTGCATGGAGCAGTTAGATATAATAATCTTCAAGAATTTCAGACCAAAGAGCTTAGTTTAGGAGGATGGAATAGATACTATACGAAATATGGAGATCTAGATGAGGTGATATTAATATTCCCAAGTGGAGGTAAGAAGTATAATTGGATGACATCTAATGATGGCTTCTTTATGATACCTGCTATGCTGAGAGAAGTTAAGAAGGCTATTAATATAGATGATAATAAGGTGTTTATCGCAGGGCATTCTAATGGAGCTACGGGTTCATTCTCTTATCTGATGAAAGACTCTTCTCCCTTTGCAGGATTCTACGGGTTTAATACTCAACCTAAGGTATTCACAGGAGGAACTTTTATAGAGAATATAAAGAATCGTTCTTTTATCAACTTCTCTACAGATGAGGACTATTATTATCCGCCTAATGCAAATGATTCTTTTACAACCATGATGAATGAGTTAAAGGCAGACTATAAAGAGTATCGTTATAATGGTTTTCCACATTGGTTCCCTAAGTTTGATGAGTCAGAACCAGCTTATGAGATATTGTTCAAAGATCTTAAGGAGAGACAACGAAAAAGCTTTAATAAAGAGTTGACATGGGAGTTTGATGACAATGCTTATGGAGGTGTAGATTGGTTGACTAATATCAAATTAGATACACTAGGCCAAAAAGCAGATTGGCATAAAGAACGAAACTTTAAAATTACCAAATGGCTAGAGTATGATAAAGCTAAAAACCTGCAAACGATAGAGGTAGATAAGAATGCTTTTGATATGCCACGCTTATCAGGTAAGGTGATTGCTCGTTATAAAGACAATGAATTTAGAATAGAAACATCTCGTGTTAAATCCTTATCTATTGCTATTTCTCCTGAAATGGTAAACCTGAAGAACAAGGTTAAAGTATATGTCAATGGTAAACTGTATTATGATGAGAAAGTAGATTACGATACTGCATTCATATTAGACAGTTT
>JBOFGJ010001013.1:0-6580 GCA_051649065.1 Flavobacterium sp.
AGTTACTCTAACCAACTGAGTTATAGGACCGCTCATTTTGAGCGAAAAATTTCGTGGTGGTCCCACCTGGGCTCGAACCAGGGACTTGCTGATTATGAGTCAGCTACTCTAACCAGCTGAGTTATAGGACCAGTTAAATCGTGTTTAACGGGTGCAATATTATGGTATTTTATTGGTACTTGCAAGAAAATCGCAAGAAATTATTTGATTTCTTGACACAATTCTATCAGTACTCCATTCGTGCTTTTAGGGTGTAAGAAGGCAACTAATTTATTATCAGCACCTTTTTTAGGAGTTTCATTTAATACAGTGAATCCTTCAGCCGTTAATCTTTTTATCTCAGCCTCTATATCTTCTACATCAAAAGCGATATGATGAATACCTTCCCCCTTCTTTTCGATGAACTTTGCTATCGGGCTATCAGGATTAGTTGCTTCTAAAAGTTCTATTTTATTAGGACCATTCATGAAGAAAGAAGTTTTTACTCCTTCACTTTCTACAGCTTCTTCTTTATAAGCAGGGGCTCCAAATAATTTTTCGAATAAAGAGTTAGAAGCCTCAAGGTCTTTAACAGCGATACCTATGTGTTCTATTTTGCGCATTTCTTAGTGTTTTTTGGTTGTGTAACAAAGATAAAAAAGTTTACTATTTAAAAAATTGTATTTTTGCACCATGGAAACTAATAGACAAAAGAAGATGGGAGCCCTATTGCAAAAAGATATCGTAGATATCTTGCAAGGAGAGGTGCGTAAGAACGGGATAACTAACCTAGTTATTTCGGTTTCTAAAGTGAATATTACTAGTGATTTATCTGTAGCGAGAGTATACTTAAGTATATTTCCTATAGATAAAGGGAAAGAACTACTAGAAGGTATTAAATCAAATGCTCCAATTATCAAGCATGAATTATCACAACGAGTAAAACATCAAATGAGAAAGGTACCTGACTTGATGTTCTATGTGGATGACAGTTTAGAGTATATCGATCAAATCGACCAAGCGCTTAAAGGTGAGGAAAACCCAATCCTTAATCGTGATTTATTAGAAAAGAGAAAGAAAAAATAGATTGAAGTTTTCCTTATACATAGCCAAGCGTTATGCCTTCAGTAAAAGTAAAAGCAGGGCGATTAACGTTATTACAGCAATAGCCTCTGTGGGTATTGTAGTTAGTGCTATGGCCATGTTTATCGTATTATCGGTATTCAGTGGGTTAAAGGAATACAGTCTTTCTTTCGTCAATGATTTAGATCCAGATTTAAAAGTTTTTACCCCTAAGGGTAAAAGCTTTGTAGTCGAGGACAGACAAATCTTAGACTTAGAAGAATCAGGATACTTTAAGGGGGTAGCAAAGGTGGTGGAAGACCGTCTACTATTCACATTTAAAGATAAGCAAGCTGTATCTATTATTAAAGGAGTGGATTCTGACTTTACGAATGTTACTGACTTTGATGAGAAGATAGAATATGGTAATTGGTTAGAACCTGATACAGATGAAGCTGTGGTAGGTATAGGGATGTCATATTTGCTTTCAATGGGTCTTTTCGATACAGAGAATCTCTTTGAAGCAGTGGCACTTAAACCTGGTAAAGGGACAATAGAGAATCCTGAGGAAGCATTCGTTAAGAAACATTTATGGCCTACGGGAGTTTATGTGCTAGGGAATGATGATTTAGATAATAAATATGTATTCGTCGATATCGATAATGCACGTGAATTACTAAATGTGCCTCTTAATGAGGTAACTAATATTGAACTTGCTATAGCTGATGGTGTGTCTGAAAGCACAGCAGTTCAGAAAATTAAAGATGTACTAGGAGATCAGTACATCATAAAAAATAAAACACAGTTAAACGATGGGCTTTACCGTATGCTTAATATGGAGAACTTAGTCGTTTATTTAATATTTGTGTTAGTGGTGATTATGGCGTTGTTTACTTTAGTGGGGGCAATGATTATGATTATATTGGAAAAACAGCCGAATATTAAAACACTGAACCAAATCGGTGTTCCTGTAAGTGATCTTCGCAAGATTTTTTTGTTCCAAGGAATGATTATCTGTGTAGTAGGTAGCCTTATTGGCTTAATACTAGGAGTAGCTTTTGTATCGTTACAAGTAGCTTTTGGATTTATATCTATTCGTGAAGGTCTAGCTTACCCAGTCTCTTTTAACTGGGTGAATATCATCGTAGTATTTAGTTCTATAGTTGTATTAGGGCTATTAGCATCCCTTATTTCTTCTTCAAGGGTAAATACTAATTATTTAAAATTATAGATATAACAGGTTGTTGTTTCTAATTCATTTCTTTCTTATCTAGTTATAATATTGTGTTTTTTAAACGCAATAGGCTGAAGTAATAGGTATTATTCGTTTCTATCTAAGATAAGTTCATGGCCTGCCTAACCACTGAAGTATTGTTGCTCAAATAGACTGTTATAGGATGAATTGTGCTCATATTTATTAAGAATTAGGAAGGAAGACTGATAATGTAATCAGAATAGGTAGAATTAGTTTACATATTGTGAGATTGTATTTAGGTTTTAGTGCGCGAAGTGTGAGTTATTTATTTAGCTCACTTTTTTCTTTTATTTTTAACTCTAAAGTGAGTTTTTTTGAAATATTCTTAGTATTTTAATTAACTAAATGAGGAAGGCTCGGATTTGATTTAAGAATATCTTATCAATATTGTTATTTGCCATTTCCTTACATTTGTGTTTAATCGAACAAAAACTAAAAGTAAGATTGTTAAAAAGATAGTTATGAAACAGTTCAATCAAGAATATTTAAGTTATGTAAGTGAGTTTGCTAATGACAGTAAGTCTATTATAGCACATGCAGAAGAGTTTATAAGAAAAAATGACTATAGCGATCCTCATCAGTGGTATAAAGCGCATGCTGTATGTATGTTAGCTGCACAGACCGGGGAGAATAATGAAATCATAGAGAGTTTATATAATCAACTTAATGAAGATTCTAACTGTATGCACAGTAGTATGAGCTTAAATGATCAAGACTATGAAGCGTGGTTTACTGATGTTAGAGCATTGAATGAGATCTTTATTGAACGTGGATATGCTGCAGCATACGCTTATCAATATGAGTTATTTATTAATTCAAGGTACGGATTTAGAGATGAAGAAAGAGCAACTAAGTTCTTAAATATTGGACTAACTCTAGGAGATGAGTTATGTAAATGTTATGCAGGATATGCTATGTACTATGGTACTAATGGATATGAGAAAAATGAAGAAGAAGCTATAAAACTAATAGAATCGGCATCACATGGTAAGAGAGCTAATATCGCTAATTTATTCTTGCTTAATATAGAATTTAGAAGCTGTGGGTCAGCAGAAGAAGGAAAGGCAGTATTAACGAAATATGATGATCTGATTAATAACCAAAAACGTGGTTTATATATATTAGCAGATTATTATCTAAGAGAAGATGATAATGAGAAAGCAGAAGCAGCATTAAAAGATGGAATAGCTAATAATAGTGCTTATAGTAAATATTTACTAGGTATGATGGCGTGTAATGGTCGTTTTGAAGGATTGGGATATACAGAAGATCAAGGTAGGGAGTTACTTGCTGACGCGTATGATTATGGTATAGCACACGCTGGATATATATTAGGATATTCTTATTTCTACCCGCGTACTGAAGGGTTAGAACCTAGTCAGAACAAGGGTATTGAAATGTTTGATAATGCAATTTCGTATTACTCTAATGAAGCTACTTTAGAGCTTGCAATTATCTATTTATACAATACAGATTATAAAGATATCGCTAAAGGAATAAGTTTATTAGATAGAGGTATCGAATACGGATATGATAGAGCAATGTCAGAGAAAGGTTTTGTCTTATTAGATTCTGAAGAGGTAGAGCGAAATGTAGTAGAGGCTAAGTCTTTATTAGAACAAGCAATGGCTTTGGGTAATGATTATGCTCCTTATCGATTAGGATTAGGATATCAGAATGCAGAGTTCGAAGAGGAGTCTGACTATGAGAAAGCATTGTACTTATTTGAACTTGCAGCTGAGCGTAATAATGCTGCAGGTATTGAGGTTGCAGGACGTTACTGTCGCTTTGGGTATGCAGGAGAACCTAATATAGAAAAGGCGGTAATGTATTATGAGAAAGGTATCGAATACTTTAACTCTAACTATTGTAAAGTGGAGATGGCGATGCTATTAGAGCATGGTGAAGGCCTAGAGCAAGATGTACCTGCTGCAGTGACTTTGTATGAAGAAGCTTTAAATGATGGGTATATTTATGCGGCTATTCGCTTAGGAATGATTTATGAGGATGGTACATTAGGCGAAGCAGATTATGATAAAGCTAGATCTTATATAGAGATAGCGGCAGAGCAGGATATGTCTGAAGGAGTGTATAATTTAGCTCGTTTTTATAAATATGGAGTTGGTGGAGATGTAAACTTACAGAAGTCATTTGAGTTGTTTACTAAAGCGCTTGAGTTAGGTTTTGTAGATGCTAATGTAGATATCGCTTTGTTTTATGAAGAAGGAATTAACGGTGGAGAACCGGACTATGAAAAAGCCTTTGAGTATATGATGCAAGGTGCTGAAGCAGGATTTAACTATGCTCAGTATAAAATAGGGGTATATTATTCTTATGGATACTTAGCTGAAACAGATGCTATAAAAGGAAAAGAATGGTTTGAGAAATCTGTAGAGAATGGATCGCCTTTAGGAATGCTTTCTCTTGGAGATTACTATTTATATGGATATGGAGAAGAGAAGGAATATGATAAAGCATTCGAGTATTATACGATGGCAGAAGAGAGAAACTACGTGTCTGAGGGATTAGGTATCTGTTACCAATTCGGATTAGGGGTAGAGACAGATGATATTAAGGCATTTCATTATTATAAGCTAGCAGCAGATAGACAGTATGATTCAGCTATATTCCGCTTGGGGCTATGTTATTTCTATGGTAATGGTACGGAAAGAGATTTAGTAGAAGCTTTCTTTTATTTAAAACAAGTAGCAGATAGAGGTAATATGGAGGCTGTAGGATATGTAGGGTCTATGTTAGTAAAAGGAGAAGGTACTGAGAAGGATGCTGAGTATGGAGTAAGTTATTTATTACAAGCTGCTGAAGCAGGGTTAGACATGGCTCAATACGAATTAGCAAACTGCTATTTAAAAGGTGAAGGAGTTCCTCAAAGTGATGAGTCAGCAATGCAGTGGTATCAACAGGCAGCTGAAAATGGAAATGAAGATGCACAAAAGTTAGTAGGAGGCCCTCGTAAAAGAAGAAGATAATGGAAAATCAGAAACAATACCAGTTTCAAGTTAATATGAAGGGAATGATAGAGTTGTTGTCAGAGCATATTTATAGCTCACCAACTGTATTTGTCAGAGAACTTCTACAAAATGGAATGGATGCCGTAACGGTTCGCAAAGGAATCGACGAAAGCTTCAAAGGAAAAATAGATATTACATTCGAGGGTGAACGCCTTATCTTTAAAGATAATGGTGTAGGACTTACACAGGATGATGTTCACCAGTTTTTATCTGTCATCGGGCAGAGTTCTAAACGCGGTGAGTTAGCTGACAAAGATTTGATAGGTAAGTTCGGTATAGGCTTGTTATCTTGTCTAGTGGTGAGTGAAGCTATCGTAGTGGAATCTAGATCGCTGTATAAAGATGAATCTGTAAGGTGGACAGGTAGAGCGGATGGTACTTATGATGTAGAGGTTATACCGCTATTAGAAGAGGTTGGTACTAAAGTAATCTTAGATGCTAAAAAGGCTTGGCGTAGTTTATTTAAGCGTGAAGAAGTAAAGCAGAATGTGTTGTTTTATGGGAGTGCATTACCTATCGAAGTCAATTTAATAGAGAACGAAGTGGTAGAGCAATGCTTAGATGGCAATCCCGTTTGGTTAGATACTAATAGTTCGAAAGAAGAGTTGTTGGCATATGGTAAGGATGTGTTTAAAACTAAATTCTTAGATGCGTTTAGACTTTATTCTGAGGCAGGTGAGATACAGGGGGTAGCTTATATTATCCCTAATAAAGTAAATACAACAGCTACTAAGGAACACAAGATATTCCTAAAGAAGATGTATTTATGTGATCAGGCGACTAATCTATTGCCTGAGTGGACTTCTTTTGTGCGTTGTATATTTAATTCTAATGGATTACAACCTACAGCGTCTCGTGAGTCACTGATGAACAATACTGTTCTTCAGGAAGCAAAGAAAGAATTAAGTGAATGTTTTAAAGACTACTTAAAGACATTGTCTATTACTAATCCGGAAGTGTTAGAGCAGATTATCAGTATTCATCATATGTTTATTAAAGCATTAGCAGCCTCTGATAATGAGATTATGACAATGTTTGAAGACTATTTGCCATTTGAGACCAATCACGGTATGATGGCATTCGGTGAGATTAAGAGTTCATATAAGAATATATACTATACACCATCTTTAGATGATTATAGACAGATACGTCGTATTGCAGGTTCTCAGAATAAGCTTGTGATAAATGCTGCATATAGCTATGAGACGGATTTAATCGAGAAGTTAAAGCGCTCACATATAGAGTTGAGTTTAGA
>JBOFGJ010001014.1:0-1689 GCA_051649065.1 Flavobacterium sp.
TTGTTTTTATTTTTATAACTCATAATCTCATTTTTTAGGCTTAACAGGAGGAGGTGTAGGCGTTAATCTTCCTGAAGTACTATCTGGAATATTAGTTATACTCTTTACTTCAGTTGAAGTTTTATTTGCTTTCTCATTCATAATGTATAAGTTTTTAATTACAAAAATCATTATTAAAATTGTTCCAAGAAAAAAAAGACCAACAGACAATTTATTTAAATAGCTGAGAATCTTATTACGTTTTACTGTATTTATAACAAGATCATCATAAGCCTTATTATCAATCTCATTAATTATTTGATTAGAATGTTCAATTGATTTATAATGTGAAAAGAGATTTAACACTAATGTAAATACTAAACATATTAACCCTACAAGTATTGTATAAATGTATGATATTGTCGTTAAAGAAAAAATCTTCTCCATAAATGTAAAGCCTAATACGATACCTCCTGTAGCTAATAAATTTAAATACTTCTCAAAATCATCCTCACTTTTAGCTTTAGTATTATTTACAGCAATTTTATAATCTTCCCAAGCCTTTTCTATATCTCTATTCTTTTTCTTTCCCATAATAACTTATCTATTTATACTTCTTAAGATTATCAAAAATATTAATCAATAATTTACATCTCGAAATTGAAAATAAATATTCTTAATTCATTCTAATTATTTTCTAGGTTAAACTATTTTGCAAATATAATCTATAATCACCTCATAGTCTGTGACACTAAATAGCAACAATAGATTTAATTATTATAAACTACATCTAACACCTAATATAGTACATCACTACACTGATACCCTACACATTCCTAATTCTTAATTGTCCATTCCTAATTAAACTCCTCCCTATAATCAGTGATTTAAAACAATATTTTAACTTCTAATAGGTTATATATTAAACCATCTATTACATTTGTTAGTAAAAAACTATGAAAAATACACTTAAACTATTAACCTTAATGCTATTTATAGCAATAGTCTCTTGCTCAAAGTCCGCAGAGCTCGGAGAAGTATCTTCTGTTTCGTTAGAAGATATCAGCACAACAGATGCTGCTGCTGAAGCCACAAATGACAACACTACAGAAGTTAAACAAAATCAAGATACAGCTGAAGAAGTAACAGCTCCTGAACGCATGATCGTGAAGCAAGGAAGTATACGCTTTGAAACTTCTAATGCACAAGAAACAAGGCAAAACATTGCCTCTAGTATTAAAAAACTAAACGGATACCTATCACAAGATAGCTCTACAGTTTATGGCAATCAAACAGAATATACTATAGAAATACGTGTCCCTGCGAAGAACTTCGAAACCTTATTAGAAGGAGTAACTGCCACCGCTACTAAAGTAGATAATAAGAATATCAGTGCCTTAGATGTAACAGAAGAGTTCATCGATGTAGAAGCGAGAATCAAGACGAAGAAAGAAATAGAAGAACGCTATAAAGAGTTGCTAAAACGAGCAAATTCTATCGAGGATATTCTGAAAATTGAAAGTGAATTAGGAACTTTAAGAGCAGATATAGAATCGTTCGAAGGACGTTTAAAATACCTAAAGAGTAGAGTTTCTTTAAGTACACTATCTGTTACTTTTTACGAAAAAGGAGAATCTACTACAGGCTTTGGATACGAGATCTCATCTGCCTTTAGTTCGGGTTGGGAGAATCTATTATCATTTGTAATAG
>JBOFGJ010001015.1:0-16122 GCA_051649065.1 Flavobacterium sp.
AACTTATACCAACAAAAAAAGCAGACTATAGTAGTCTGCTTTTATATTTATAATTCTCAGTGATTATCCTAAGAACGCTTTAATTTCATCAGTGATAAATTTGATTTGCTCATCATCTAATTCAGTATGCATTGGCAAAGAAAGAACTTCTTTTACTAACTGATTAGTGATAGGGAAATCAGCCTCGTTATAACGAGTGTCTAAGTACGCTTTTTGATTGTGTAACGGTATTGGGTAATAGATAGCACAAGGGATACCTTTACCTTGTAAGTGAGCTAATAATCCATCACGGTCAGCATTCACGATACGAAGCGTATATTGGTGGAATACATGACTACTCTCATTACCATCTACTTTAGGTGTAACGATATTAGCGTGATTAGCTAAAGCAGCAGAATACTTCTGAGCAGCAGTACGTCTAGCTACATTATAAGTATCTAAGTTAGGTAACTTAGCATTTAATACAGCAGCCTGAATACTATCTAGACGAGAGTTTACCCCTACTACATCATGGTGATAACGCTCATACATACCGTGATTCACTATACCTCTTAATGTATGTGCTAAAGCATCATCATTAGTAAAAATAGCTCCACCATCCCCATAACAACCTAAGTTCTTAGATGGGAAGAATGAAGTAGCAGCCACGTGACCGATAGCACCTGTTTTTACTACTTTACCATCAGGGTAAGTATAGTCAGCTCCGATACCTTGCGCGTTGTCTTCAATAACGTATAAATTGTGTTTCTCAGCTAATTTCATAATAGCATCCATATCAGCAGACTGTCCGAATAAGTGAACAGGTACGATAGCTTTAGTCTTAGGAGTAATTGCTTTCTCGATAGCCTCAATAGAGATATTGAATGTCTCAGGACAAACGTCTACTAATACAGGAGTCAATTGTAACAATGCAATTACCTCTACAGTAGCTGCAAAAGTAAAGTCAGCAGTGATCACTTCGTCACCAGGTTTTAATCCTAATCCCATCATAGCGATCTGAAGAGCATCAGTACCATTAGCACATGGTATAACGTGCTTAACACCTAAATACTTTTCTAAATTTGCTTGAAATGCGTGTACTTGTGGTCCGTTGATATAGGCAGAAGATTCTAATATTTCTTGAATCGATTGATTCACTTCTTCTTTTATTCCTTCATATTGACCTTTCAAGTCAACCATTTGAATTTTTCTCATTCTAATTGTCTTTTATATCTTTTCAACTACTTATATAGTAACCAACTAGTTGCACATACAAATAGCATTTTATTTCGATATTAGTTATCCTTACAAAAATAATAAATTCTTTAACCCAAAGCCTAAACTTTATCAAAAGAAACGTAATTTCGCTCAATAAAGATTTACCTATGTTTTTTCTATATAATCTACTGACCTATATTTCTATTTTTTTCATACAAATTATCGCGCTGTTCAACAAAAAACTAAGCCTATTTGTATCAGGAAGAAAACAATCCTTTAAAATACTTCAAGACCATATATCTGCCACAGATAAAGTGTTTTGGGTACACGTAGCTTCATTAGGTGAATATGAGCAAGGGCTCCCTATTATGGAACAATTAAAAGTAAAGTTTCCCTCACATAAGATTGTACTTACTTTCTTCTCTCCATCAGGATATGAAGTAAAGAAAAATAACACTATTGCCGATGCTACACTATATCTTCCTATGGATACTATAGCGAACGCTAAACAATTCCTACAACTATGCCATCCAGAAAAAGCTTTTTTCGTTAAATATGAATATTGGCCTAATTACTTAAATCAATTAAATAAGCTAGATATACCTACTTATCTAGTCTCAGGAATACTAAGACCAGATCAAGTATTCTTTAAGTGGTATGGTGGTTTCTACAGAAAAGCATTAAACACATTTACTTACTTCTTTGTTCAGAACGAAATTTCTAAATCATTACTTAACCAACTTTATTATACGAATGTAGAAGTAGTTGGAGATACGCGATTTGATAGAGTATCTCAGATATTAGAATATGACAATACTCTTCCTTTTTTAGAAGCGTTCACTAATCATAAAACAACCAAAACCATCGTTATTGGTAGTTCGTGGCCAGAAGACGAGAAGTTACTAGCTAACTATATTAATAAAGTTGAGGATCAAAATATCAAGTTTATCTTCGCTCCACATAATATAAAGAAAGAACAGATTAATAATCTCGTACAGAATCTAACTGTACCGACTGTATTACACAGTGAATATCAGGATAAAGACCTAACGCAGTACCGAGTATATATTATAGATGCGTATTCTATCCTTACTAAAGCATACAGTTATGCTGATATCGCTTATATAGGTGGAGGCTTTGGCGCAGGTATTCACAATATCCTTGAGGCTGCTACTTATGGAGTACCTGTTATCATTGGTCCAAATTATAAAAAGTTTCAAGAAGCTAAGGATTTGATAACTTTAGGTAGTTGTATAGTAGTAAATTCTCAGTCTGACCTAGACCACATCTTCAACGATTTGCTACAAGATGAAGCGAAAAGAGTCAAATTAGGAGAAACGAGTAACCATTTTATACTCAAAAACAAAAATGCTACTGACAAAATAATGAAACATATTCAATAAAAGTAAAAAGGTAAGTAAACGTGATGTTTACTTACCTTTTTTATATGAATTAATAATCGTACTTATCGTGAACTTTTGGTTTAAAAGTCAACTTGATCAGGATTTAATCCCGATCCACCAATATAAGGCAAATTATCCACTACCACAACATCTTCTTCACTAATTATGATTTTATTAATGTCTATATTCTCCTTTATACGTTCTGGAGTTACTGATTTTGGCATTGGAAGGTGCCCTTTTTGAACTATCCATTTAAGAACAAGTTGGGGTACAGTCACGCCATATTTTAATGCCATATGAAGCAAAATCTCATTATCAAGAATATTTCCTCTACCGATAGGACTCCACGCTTCTATTAGTATAGATTGCTTCTCACAGAATGTCACTACCTCTGCCTGTGTTAACCCAGGGTGAAACTCAATCTGATTAACCATCGGCTTAATCTCTGCAGTCTCTAAAAGAGCCTCTAAGTGATGTACATAAAAATTACTTACACCAATAGCCTTGACCTTTCCCTCCTTATATAAATGCTCTAATGCACGCCAAGTATCTGCATTTATCTCCTTCCAATTAGCAAACTGATTAGCACTAGCCGGCCAGTGTATCAAATACAAATCTAAATACGTTAATCCCAAATTAGCTAACGATAGATCGAACGCCTTTAATGTCTGTTCGTATCCTCTATCCTCATTCCAAAGTTTAGTAGTCACAAACAACTCCTTTCTAGGTACACCTGATTTAGCAATAGCTTTGCCTATACTAATCTCATTCTTATAAAATGAAGCTGTATCTATATGCCTATAGCCTTCAGATATAGCACATAACACAGCATTCTCAGCTTGTTCTCCCTCTGCGGCTTTCCATGTCCCAAAACCTACCTTAGGTATCTTCACACCATTACTTAATATATAGGTATCCATCTAATCTATCTTTATAGTTATCAATCCACAATGTACAAAATCCTTTTATTCTCATAACATCATTAAATACATTAATTATCCTTTCACAACAAATTACAACATCAATACTTGTTAGAGAAATTCAAACTATTTAAAACCCAGATTAAGCGATAGACATATAAACGAAAAGAAATTCAGAGATATGAAGTAGAAATACTTTACAGTATTTGGCTAATGCTTAATCTGGGTTAAAGTCTGTTATCAAGAATATGACTAGCACTTAAAAAAACAATCATAAACAACTGATTATCAAAGATAAAAAAATACATTTACAACAAAAAAAAGCGAGTGGTCGCATAATGGTCGCATAGTGATCGCATAATGGTCACATAGTTTTGGCTCTTTTTAACGCGACCATTATGCCATCAAACTGCTATCATTATCTCATCATTATAATTATTATTTAAAAAAAACAGACATAGAAAGCATCATCGATGTTAACAATTTCGATTTTAGGGTTCACTTGTAAAATTGTATCTTGCCAGCGAATTCAATTCTAACTAACACTTTTATGAATAAAAAGATTAAAAATCTATTTAAAGCTCTTGTAGTACTGATAGCCCTGCCTATCTACGCGCAACAAGGCGGTATGTGGATTCCATCACTATTAAAGGGGATGAATGAAACAGAAATGAAAAGCCTTGGTATGAAGATGTCTGTAAGTGATATCTACGATGTGAACAAATCAAGTATGAAAGACGCTGCTCCTCATTTTAATGGTGGATGTTCTTCTGAGGTTATTTCTCCTCAAGGTCTTTTATTGACTAATCACCACTGTGGATACGGACAGATCCAATCTCACTCATCTGTTGAGAATGATTACTTAGCAAATGGATTCTGGGCTAAGTCTATGGCTCAGGAATTGCCAAACGAAAACTTAGAAGTTACTTTTATCGTTCGTATTGAGGACGTAACTAAGGAAGTAATGGCAGGGATCAAAGACAAAGATACTGAAATCCAAAAACAAGCTAAAATATCAGAAAATATAGCTAAAACAGTAGCTTCATTCCCAAAAGAGAAATGGCAAGACAACAAGATCAAGTCTTTCTATGAAGGAAATCAATATATTATCTTCGTTACAGAAACATTTAAAGATATTCGTTTAGTAGGTGCTCCACCATCGTCTATTGGAAAATTTGGTTCTGATACGGATAATTGGGTATGGCCACGTCATACAGGAGATTTCTCTTTATTTAGAATTTACGCTGATAAGGATAACAAACCTGCTGCATACTCTAAAGACAATGTACCTTACCGTCCTAAGCACTTCTTCCCTATCTCACTTAGCGGTGTAGAAGAAGGAGACTTCACAATGGTATTCGGTTACCCAGGTAGAACACAAGAATATTTACCATCTTATGCTGTGGAGCAAATCGTAAATGATTTAAACCCTGTAAGAATAGGTATCCGTGATAAAGCGCTTAAGATCACTGACGAATTTATGCGTGCTGATCAAGGTATTAAAATCCAATATGCTTCTAAATACGCAAGTACTGCTAACTATTGGAAAAAATGGATCGGTGAAAGCCTTGGTTTAAAAAAGACAAATGCTGTCCAAGCAAAACAAGACTTCGAAAAAGATTTTATAGAAAGAGCTAAGAAAGGTAAAAACACAAAAGCATATGCTGAAATCTTACCTAAGTTTGAAAAACTATATAAGGATATTACTCCTTATGCAGTAAGTAGAGATTACTTTACAGAAGTAGTACAACGCAATGCTGAGTTATTAGCTTCTGCTTATAAAGTATACGCTTTAGAAAGTTATGCTTCTAATGAGAAGTCTTTTGAATCTAGACGTGCGAATCTTATTAAAGGACAAGACAAATTCTACAAGAATTACAGTAAAGCTGTAGATGAGAAAGTATTCGAATCTATCGTATCTATGTATGCTAAAGATGCTCCAAAACAATTCTTACCAAAAGAATTAAAAGATGCGAATATCTCTGTTATTACTAAAGATATATATACGAATAGTAAATTGACATCTTATGAAGGATTCAAACAACTATTAGAAGGAAATGCTGATCAAGTAATCAAAAATATTAACAGTGATAAAGGATATGTATTCGCTAAGGCTCTTATCGAAAATTATATGTCTAATGTATTACCTAAATATGAAGAATTAGACAGAGAGATTGCAGCACTTCAACGTACATTTATGAAAGCTCAATTAGAGCTATATCCAGACGCTAGAATCTTCCCTGATGCGAATAGTACATTACGTGTTACATATGGTAAAGTAGACGGTTACTTCCCTAAGGATGCAACATACTATGAACCAGTAACTCACTTAGAAGGTATAATGGAAAAATACGTACCTAATGACTACGAATTTGACGTACCTGCTAAGCTAGTAGAACTGTATAATAATAAAGACTATGGTCAATATGCAGACAACGGAAAATTACCAGTGAATTTCATCGCAACGAACCACACTACAGGAGGGAACTCAGGTAGCCCAGTTTTAGATGCATATGGTAATTTAATCGGTCTAAATTTTGATCGAGTTTGGGAAGGAACAATGAGTGATATTTATTATGACCCATCTATTTGTCGTAACATTATGGTCGATGCTAGATACATTTTATTCATAATTGACAAGTTTGCCGATGCAAAACATCTAATTGAAGAGATGAAATTAGTTGAACCAAAGAAAAACAAGTAGACAATACTTTGATTTGCAATACGTTAAAAAATAAAAAAAAATATTCAAAAAAAGTTTTGCGAACCAAAAAATTCATATATTTGTCCACGAATTAATAATTAACTTTTATAATTTAGTAAGATGAAAAAAATCGCATTAAGCGTTGCTTTAGTAGCAATGATGGGAGTATCTTTTGTTTCTTGTAAAGAAACTGCAAAAGAACCAGAAGCAGAAACAGTAGCAACTGAAGAAGTAGTAACAGAAGAAGCTCCAGTAACTGAAGAAGTTGCTCCAGAAGCTACAACTGAAGAAGCTCCTGCTACAGAAGCTCCAGCAACTGAAGCTCCAGCTACAGAAGCTCCAGCTACTAAATAATTTTAGTACAGCTAGAAAAAATAGAACCCCGCTATGCGGGGTTTTTTTATTTCTATACTTTTCACTTGCTTGCCATAATATTATCACCCTAGTAAATAAGAGGTACACAAGTAGAGTAATCTGTTTCTACCTCATCACAAGTTCTGACTTATACAGAATAATTAGCTTACACTAATTAGCAACTAAATATTTTATGGCTACAAAAAAAGCATCCACTAAGTGAATGCTTTCTGTTTATTTATAACTCTCATACGTACTATACTAATATAGTCTGCATAGATAATAATTCTTCTAGTAAACTACGCTCATTAGATAGACGAGGCACTTTATGCTGTCCCCCTAACTTATTATTATTCTTTAACCAATCATAGAATAGGTTCTTACGTGCACTGTGAAGTACTAACGGATTTAATGTCATATTATTCGTACGTTTAGCTTCGTAGTCCGAATTAAGAGCTTGTAAGTTCTTATCTAATACTTGACTAAACAATTGTAAATTATCAGGTGCTTTTGTGAATTCAACGATCCATTCGTGCGCTCCTTTTTCTTTACCAATCATAAAGATAGGTGCTACTGTGTACTCTGCCACCTCAGCATTAAACTCTGCACAAGTCTTGGCTAATGCTCTATCTGTATTTTCGATCATTAACTCTTCTCCAAATACATTAATAAAGTGCTTCGTACGACCTGTTATCTTTATTCTATAAGGCAATAAACTAGTGAATCTCACCGTATCTCCTATTAAATAACGAACTAATCCTGCATTCGTCGTAATGACTATCGCATAGTTCTTCCCTATTTCTACTTCTGATAGTGGAATGATTCTCTGATTAGTATGACCAAAAGTATCCATCGGAATAAACTCATAGAATATACCATAATCTAACATCAATAATAACTCGTTGCAATCATTTTGATCTTGAATAGCGAAGAATCCCTCTGAAGCGTTGTATATCTCGTAGTATCTAAAGTTACCACTAGGCAATAACTTCTTGTATTGATCTTTATAAGGTTCGAAACTAACTCCACCGTGGAAGTAAACCTCTGCATTAGGCCATAGCTCTAATAAATCCTCACGTCCTGTCTCTTGGATAATGCGATTAAACAAAACCAGCATCCACGAAGGTACACCAGCAAAACTCGTGACATTCTCATTTCTAACTTCAGTGATTATGGCCTTCATTTTGCTCTCCCATTCAGACATAAGAGAAGTCTTGTTACTAGGAGTGCTACTTAACTCTGCCCAGAAAGGCATATTATCAATTAAAATAGCAGATAAATCACCAAAGAAAGTATTCTTATCTTCATACAACTGCTTACTACCCCCAAGGCGAAGACTCTTCCCTGTAAACAATTGAGAATTCTCGTTGTTATTCAAATATAAACACAGCAAGTCTTTAGCTGCTTTATAATGACAATTCTCTAAAGCTTCGTTACTAACAGGAATAAACTTACTCTTTGCATTTGTCGTTCCACTAGATTTAGCAAACCATCTAATAGGCTCCGGCCAAAAGATATTACTTTCGCCTTGACGAGATCGTTCTATATAAGGTTCAAACTCTTCGTATTTAAACAAGGGCACTCTTTCTGAGAAAGTCTCGTAGTTCTTAATGCTTTCATAGCCGAACTCTTTCCCCAATACTGTTTTCTCATTTGTCTTTATCAAATTTAGAAACAAATCATTCTGTACTTCATTTGGGTACTTCCTAAATAAGTCTATTTGGTGAATTCTCTTCTTAAGTATCCACGAAGCAATAGAATTAATAATTGTAAATGCCATATCTTGTTTATTAGTCAAATCTCTAAACTTTTCATTGTGAAAAGATAGTAATTACAGTAGTCAATGTTTTTCGTACTTTTACCACTTATCCAAAAATAACAATTTTATCTATGCAATACGAAGGAGTTTTAAACAAAATGCAAACGGAATTTAACAGCCCTATTGAATACTATTTAGTATTTAAAAACAACTTCATTAATATTAATCAAATTCTTGATAGAACGATTAAGATTGACTTTACAGGTTATGAGTGCTTAAACTGTGGGCAGCATAAAAAAATATTCAGACAGGGATTCTGCTATGAGTGTTTTTACTCTAGCGCTCAAGTAGGTGATTGGATTATGCGTCCCGAATTAAGTAAAGCTCATCTAGGGATAGAAGATAGAGATTTAGAATATGAAACAAGAGTACAGATACAACCACATATCGTTTATCTAGCTGTAGCTAGTGACGTAAAAGTAGGGGTGACAAGAAAAACACAAGTACCTACTAGATGGATAGATCAAGGAGCATCTAAGGCTATCGAGATCGTAGAAGTACCTAATAGATACTTAGCAGGAATTACTGAGGTGGCATTAAAGGATATGTTCACTGATAAGACGAACTGGCGTAAAATGCTTCAAAATGAAGTATTAGAAACAAACCTAGAGGAAATAAGAAATACACTGAAAGATAAGTTACCTGAAGAAGCTAAGCCTTACTTCGATCAAACAAACTCTTCTGTTTTCAATCTAGAATATCCTGTATTGCAGTTCCCTACTAAGATATCGAGCCTTAATCTTGACAAAACACCTTCTTACCAAGGTAAACTTAAAGGTGTAAAAGGACAATACTTACTATTCGAAGATGGTACCGTATTTAATATCCGTACGTATGAGGGATACATGGTTAACATAGAAGTAATCTAATAGATTCTAATAAACCCAGAGTCCGCATTAACCAAATACTACAAAGTAATTCTACTTTATAGTTCTTTCATTAGTTCTATAACCATACTATAGTATGCTGAAATCTAATTCAGACCTATCTTGTATAATTGCTTTTCTTTATCTGTTTAGCGCTGATTCTGGGATAAAAAAAACGAGCTCCATAAGGGAGCTCGTTTTTTTTATTAGAATGTAGTGTATACCTTATTTATTCTTTCTTCTTTTTGCCAAACAGGCCTTTTAACCCCTCACTAATCTTATCAACTGTTTCTTCAGTATCACTTTTCTTAGCAGTTCCATCTTCATTCGTTCCCTTATCTTTTTTACCTCCTAAGACATCTATAAGTGCATCCTTACCTTTCTCAACTACTTGATTTTTTTGTTCTTCAAATATTTGATTAGTAATATTTTGTGCTACATCCGCCATATTAGCTGACACTTTAGGATTTGCGAAGTTACCTGTCACTCCTACTTTTACAGGTATCTCGTCAAATTTACCACTAGACTTAGGGCCTAACATTGCCAATGCATTAGCTACATCACTTCCTAACAACTTAGCAGGTACTTTAAAGTCTAGCGCATAGTTTAATGTTTGATCAAATCCGTGTTCACCAGATATGGTTACAGCTAACTCTTTTGTTTTAATATCAAAAGGTTTAAACTGTACTCGTCCATTGTTAAACACAATATGCATTTTCTTATTGCTCAAATCAATCTTCTTCAGATCTATAAAGCTCAAAACTCCATCTAATGAAGAAAGTAATTTAGAGTTTTGTCCACTTATCACTGCATTAGCTAAATCTCCTTTTATATCTCCTGACAATGAATTCAAATCAGGAGAAAGATCATCTGCCTTTAGTTTCCCTTGCATATCTACAACTGCATTTACCTTACCTGATACCACACTAGCGATAGGTGCTATAGCTTTCAAGAATTCTAAATCAGTGAACGTTTGTTTAATATCTAAGCTCTGTAATCCCAAGTTCATATTAAACGTAGGAACAGCTTCTTTCGTTGATACTTTACCTGCAAATGCCATTGCTCCTCCAAAAATATTAGTAGACATATTCTCCAGTTGTGCCGCCTCATCTTTAATAATCAAACGACCTTTTACATTCTTCAGCGTAAGGTTATCATAAACTACAGTATTGGCATTTGCGTTAATGGTACAATCTAAGAACCCTGGTATTTTAAGTGGTTCTGCAGCTTTTGCTGTTGCTGCCTTCTCTTTTTTCTCTTCGGGTTTCGCAGTATCCTCTTTTAGCAAATCAGCTAAGATGAAGTTATTTGAATTAAGATTGAAGTTTCCTTTCAGCGTCTGTTTATTAAATAAGAAACCATATAAATTATCTAAACGCCCATCAGCACTCAAGTCTGTATTTCCTGTCTTAAGAGCAAGTTTATTAAGTGTGACATTACTTGTATTAAACGCAAGAGCAGCCTCTTGTATCAATAGTGGTTTAGCCATAGCCTCTGTACTATAATTAAACCCAGTCAATGACATGCTACCACTATTCTTAATATTCTGATACTGTTCTTTCTCTACAGATTGCATATCAAAGATAGTCGCTACTTTAGCACGTAAGATACCTGTAAGTGGTATATCTACTTTCACAGGATAAGCCTTCGCTACATTAGATAGGTTAATTATACCGTCGAAATTAGCATCTACTAATGCGTTCTCACTGATATTTTTAATATTTGCTTTAGCATTAAATACATCCTGATCGATCTTAAAGGACATCTTATTAATATCAACATACATATCCTTCATCAAGCCAGTTTGATTCATCACATTCACATCTAGCATAATGTTTTGTACTGCCTTAGGTAGGTCAGGATATTTAAAAGACGCATTAGTAGCGTTCATCTTTATATCCATCGTAGGTATAGTCGTTTCAGTCATTGCCCCTTTCACTTTACCCGCTACTTTAAAATCACCTGTCGTAGTCACCCCTTTTAAGTTGCCCGCATAGGCTTCAGGTATCAATCCTAAGAAATTCTTAAAGTCAGAATCAGGAGTTGCGAAAGTCAAGTCATACTCTTGCCCATTCTCTAATAACTTGATTGAACCATCAAACTCTAGAGGTAACTGATTAATCAAGGCTTGGTTCTTTTTAAAAGAATACACTTGATTTCCCATATCCATACCAATTAATGCCTTAAGAGATAAGTTAACCTCATTTAAAAACTTCGTCCCATCCATAGAGAATGACACTTTAGCTTTAGACTCTGTATCTAAATCTAAAATATCAGCAGTCATATTACCTGTTCCTTGGTGATATAATTCTTTAATACCAAACTCCATCTTACTACCTAAGTCTTTATATGACACCGTTAAGTTATCTACCTGATAGTGCTTTAACGCAAGAGAGAACGGCTTGCTATCTTTATCATCTTCTTCTTTATCATCTTCATCTTTAATCGCTATATCGTAGTTAGCCACCCCTTGTTCATTAACTATAATATTAGCTTTTGCTTTTTCGATTAAAATCTCTTCTATGTTCATTGGTTCTTTCTCTCCATTGAACAGTTCCATCACAGACATTTTAAGTTTGATGTTATTTGCATAGAAAAGTGTATCTCCTGCAAAAGGTTCCTTATTTACCACAGCGATATCTTTAATAATCACTGTAGCCTTAGGAAAGTTTCGGATTAGGCTTAAATCGACTTTCTCAAACATAACCTTTGCATTCAGGTTATCATTAATAGTCTTAAGTACTAAATCCTCTATCTTACCCTTAAACAAGATAGGCGCAAGCATTAATAAAAGGAGTAATCCTAATACAACACCACCTACCCATTTTAAAACTTTTTTATTCATACTAGTTAATTTTACTTACAAAATAACAAAAAAAAGAGTCATTCCAATCAAAAGGAATGACTCTTTTATCATAAATATCAAACGTTCTTTACTTCTAACTTAGTATAGAAGAACAACGTATAGGATTCGTTTCTTTTACTCAATATTCAATTCAAAAGGCATAATAGCTTGTGCGCCTTTCATATTATTGAAGTAATTTAATCTCTCCATCATCTCATAGTTCGCTTCCCCTATTTTCTCTTTGATCAACTGTTCTTCTGTTTTAATCATTGATGATCCTAAATAATTTCTAAGTAAATCCTCAAACTTCATTTTATACTCAGGGAACTTCACTACTTTATAATCATCAATCTCCACTTTCTTAGCTGCGTAAGCGATAGCAGCATCTAATCCACCTAACTCATCTACTAGTTTATTCTTGATTGCATCCTTACCTGTCCAAACTCTTCCTTGAGCAATCTCATCTACCTGAGCGATAGTTAATTTTCTACCATCTGCTACTCTCTGTACGAATGTAGTATAAATATCTTCGATTCCCTCAGTCACTACCATTTTAAAAGCAGGGTCTACATCTCTAAATGGACTATAATTAGCTGCATTATCGTGTGTTTTAACCTGTTCTGCATTCACACCATATTTAGTCGCTAGAGACTTAAAGTTAGGCACCATACCGAATACTCCAATAGATCCTGTAATAGTACTTGGATCCGCGAATATACGATCTGCATTACAAGCGATATAATACCCTCCTGATGCTGCTAGATCTCCCATAGACACAATAACAGGCTTAACCTTCTTCGTTAATTCTATTTCTCTCCAGATTAACTCAGAAGTTAATGCACTACCTCCAGGGCTATTCACTCTTAAGACAACAGCTTTTACCTCATCGTCTTCACGAGCTTTCTTAAGCGCTCTATTTATAGATCCCTCTCCGATATAACTAACACTACCTTCACCATTTAAGATTTGTCCTTGCGCATAGACTACAGCTATTTTATCAGAAGCACTATTCGCTTGACTCTTCGCGATTACATCTTTCGTATAATCTAAGATATCAATAATATTATAATCTTTAGTTCCTTCTATCTTAAGTGCTTTTTTAATAGCAGCATGATACTCATCTTCATAAGCAATCTTGTCCACTAACCCTACTTTAAGTGCACGACTAGGTGTTCTAGCCCCTAAGTTGTTCGCTATTGCATTTAAACTATCTACAGATACCTTTCTACTTGTAGCAATATCACCTACTATTGTTTCCCAGATAGACTTTAAAAATACAGTTGTCTGTTCTCTATTAGCATCACTCATTTTATCTTGAAGATATGGTTCTACAGCACTTTTATACTTACCATGTCTCATTACTTCCATCTGCACACCAGTCTTATCTTGTAGTCCTTTTAGATATAATATTTCAGTAGATAATCCTTTAAAGTCTAATGATCCTACAGGATTAATATATACCGTATCCGCAACAGAATTTAAGTAGTATTCCCCTTGAGAATAAGTATTCGCATAGGCTAAAACAAACTTACCACTCTTTTTAAACTCTTCTAATTTCTTTCTGATCTCACGTTTCTGTACGATTCCTAATTGAGAGTCATCATTAAGAATAGAGATTCCTTTGATACGATCATCAGTCTTCGCATACTCTATCGCAGCGATTACATCAAAAACCCCATCTTTACCAGCATCACTAAATCCAAAGTCTTTATAATTAAACTTCCCTGCATAATCATACTTCACTCCAGATAAGTCTAAATTAATAACTGAACTATCTTTTACAGTTATCTTCTCTGAGCTACTACCCATCGCCGCACTTATCAAGATTAGCCCGAAGAATAATATTCCGAAGAATAAAAATAGCCCTACTAGCGTAGCTAAAACATTTCTTAAAAACCTCATATTAAAAACAATTTATCTTATTAGTATTCAAATTATAAAAAAAGTTACAGATTATACCCGTAAATTTGTATTTATTAACTGTTACAAAAGTAACGTTTATTCAATTTTCTTTTATTTACTTTGCCCCATGTTTACGCAAAATCAAATAGTATTATCAATAGGCTCTAATCAAGGAGATAGATTATCTAATATAGAGAAGTCTATAGAACTGATAAACAAGCACATTGGTACAGTCATAAAAATATCTCCTATTTACGAATTTCCTGCTTGGGGTTTTGAGAGTGATCCTTTTTTTAATTGTGCTATTTTAATACACAGTACACTTAACGCAGAAACGGTCATCCTAAAAGTATTAGAAACTGAACAAATACTAGGTAGAATACGCCCTCTTGATAAAGTGGGTTACAGTGCACGTATTATAGATATTGATATTATCTCTTTTAACCAAGAAGTGTATAATACGAATAATTTATCTGTACCACATCCTCTAATGCAAGAAAGACAGTTCGTTCTTCTACCTGCATCAGATCTAAACTTAGAATGGGAACATCCTATCTTAAAACAAAGTTTCAAAGAATTACTGAACAACTGTAAAGATAAAACAACTTTTAAAACAGTTGGTAACATTACTAGCCCTTTACTTCAGTATGGTTTTACTAACGTCAACTTTATTGCTATCGAGGGGAATATCGGCGCAGGTAAAACGACATTGACTAACCGTATCTCAGAAGATTTTAATGCAAAGCATATATTAGAAGGATTCGCAGATAATCCGTTCTTACCTAAGTTTTATAAAGATGCTACTAGATATGCGTTCCCTTTAGAAATGTCGTTCTTAGCAGATAGATACTCGCAATTGTCAGATGACTTAGCACAATTCGATTTGTTTAAAGAATTTATCATTGCTGATTATTATATCTACAAGTCTATTATCTTCGCTCAAATCACACTAGAGGACGATGAGTTTAATCTATATAAACAGGTCTTTGAGATCATGTATAAAGATACTCCTAAACCTGATTTATATGTCTACCTGTACCAAAACACAGATCGTCTATTAGAGAATATCCAAAAACGCGGTCGTTCTTATGAGAGTGAAATACCAGGTACTTACTTAGATGACGTAAATCAAGGATATTTTAATTATATCAAATCAATGCATGCTGATAAAGTATTGGTGATCGATATATCAGATATGGACTTCGTCGCTAATCAAGAAGATTATCTAACGATATTAGAGAAGATACAAAACAAACTAGGTAAATAGATATGAGTCATCTTTTTATGATTATGCTAGGGGCTACCCCTCCAGGAAGACATATAGAACAACATGATATCTACTTCGGCATCGGTAACGAGATTAAAGACCTCATCCCACAGATAGTTGACTTTTGGCCAGAAGCAGGGCCTAAACTACACGTAGATGCATGGAGAGAAGTAACGTCTGTACAAGATCATCACATAGAAGTAGTCTCTAGAGAAGCATACCAACCTAATGATCTAAAGTTATTCTTTATCAATCTAGGTGGATATAAACCAGGTATTTTTGACGAGTTTCATCAGACGTGTCTAGTAGTCGCTAATAGTCAGAAAGAAGCCATCCAGTATGTAAAGAGTACAGACTTCTATGAAGAGTATAACCTACCTCCGAGAGGATATAGTCACGTAGATAATAAATACGGGCTAGATGTAGACGATATCTATGAGATAGACGAAATACTCAATGAAGATTTAAAACAGCAGTACGCAATCAAAATAACTCCTTCTATAGATCCTCTAACAGAAGATCACATAGAACTAGGGTATATGAAGCTAAGTAGTTTCTAACTATAAAGAACGTCCCATGATAGTATATCATGGGACGTTCTTTATTTACTTACTTTGGAGAATGACATAATCTAGTAGCTCTCCTATTATAATCACTAATACTGAGAATGTGAGCATTCCTAAAACATAAGCAAAGAAAGCTTTCAAATAACTCTTTATACTTTTCACTTCAAAGAACTGACCTATTCCCCAGGTACAATAGAGGACTCCTACCACTCCTGCAATAGCCATTAGATTAATGTGTACTATCCCTCGTATAATAGCAAACACAGAAAATATCAACAT
>JBOFGJ010001016.1:0-1647 GCA_051649065.1 Flavobacterium sp.
AACAAAACAAACACCTCGTGTTTTACTACAAACTACAATGTTATAGAGCTAATATATTATGAACAGTCAATCTATATAAATAACGCTATCACACGTGAAAAGGAACTAAAAGAGTGGAAAAAAGATAGCCATAATAAAAACTATAAATCCATATTTAGAAACTATTTTCTTGTAATAAATTCGCCATATTTATCCGATGCTATTGTCACCCTGACGGCAGGGAGGGTCACATTATATTAAATATAGTGCTTGTTAGAATTGCTAGTGAGACCCTTCGTTCCTCAGGGCGACAAACTGAATGGATATTGTATCCAAAATACTCTACACACAACTATTAAAGTACATATCTAATCCTATTATTTCATAAAGATAAGAAGCCACACAATAAAACCGTACCTCTCAGTTCGATTATCATTCCAATCTCATTAAATAAATTAAAGTCCTTAACTCTTATAAGGACTATAGATTGCATTACTTATCTCAAAAAAAAGAAACCACCTTATTTTATTACCTTTTCCTATCCACGAAGTTACTATGTGAATTTGTATGAAAGTATATTGATACCATCGTGTGTCCATAGTGACTCCATTAAAACGAGCTTTTTAATGGAGTCACTACGGACTCACTACGGACTCATCATGGACTCACTCGAACCAAAACTGCATAAAAATGCCTATTTCCCCCTATTAATGTCTGATCTCATTATTTTAAAATAATAGCCTCGAAGATTGGCCTAAAAAAATTATTGAATACTAACATTCAATACCTTACAAAGGTAAATATTAAATCCTATCCTTTTTACTACACCCTTAAATTTTACTGTAAATTAAGATACAAAAAGTCTAATAGTCCTAAAAAAAACAAAGAGAGCCCGTAAGCTCTCTTCTGTATTTTTATACTCCTACTATTATTCGTTTCGTCGCCTAAATAGGAGATAACCAAAACAACCATAACAATAAACTACGCCTTCTAAGTCCTTATTTAGACCACCACAATCTACAAAGTCAGCAATAGTTTAGCATATTGCGCCGAAACTATGTGAATTAAATTCCTTACTAAAACAACCTAACCTTAAATCTTATGTTTTTAATTTAACCCCCAAATACTTAAAACTTTTCTTTCTTTTCTTTTTACAAAGGTATGATAGCAATTCTTCCCTTTCGTTTTCAATATTAAGACAACAAAGTTCACATTTGGTCACACTTTGTTTGAAAAAAAATTACAAATATTTTATAAACAACTAATAAATAGAACTTTACAATTAAAAATAAAAGCTAAGACACTAAGTGCCTTAGCTCAAAACATTAAATAAAAACCTAATTAATTGACTCGTAAAAGTCAACGAAGTTTACTTACACAAAACTTAAACTTTAAGGCTACCTAAAGTCACTAGTTTACTTTTATAGAACCGGCGAAGTATTGGTTCAATTATATGATTAAACAAATATCCGTATGAACTTGTATTCTTATTTCTCTACTTTATCCGTAAGTAGTACTAACCCCGATTTAAAACGATTAGAATCTAATAAGACTAACCTTTGTTCAGGAATACCCTCATTAAATAATCTTGTTCCTGCTCCTAACATCATAGGTATCCCAGACAAAATAATCTAATCTATCAATTTATCCTTTAGTAATCTATTCGCT
>JBOFGJ010001017.1:0-1024 GCA_051649065.1 Flavobacterium sp.
AAAAATACGCTTAAAATAGTGGAGTTGCAAAGAGATGCAGGACAAACAACATCCCTTGCTATCCAACAGACTCGTAACCAAATGTTAGTAGCTAAGGCATTAATCCCTTCGCTAAAACAACAAATAGCAATACAAGAAAACGCACTATCTCTACTAACAGGTCAATTACCTGATGCGATAGAACGAAATACTAAATTAGCTGATGTTAAATATGAAGAAACATTAACTACAGGTGTGCCATTATATTTAGTAAGTCAAAGACCTGATGTACAAAAAGCAGAACTAGAATTACAAGCTAGAAATGCAAGAGTTGGCGTAGCTCAAACCAGTAGATACCCATCTCTAACAATAGATGTAACAGGAGGACTAAACAGTATGCTAGGTAAGAACTGGTTTAATATCCCAGGTTCATTATTCGGAGGACTTATAGGTGAGTTAACAGCTCCTGTATTTAATAAAAGAAAGCTAAAAACAAACTTTGAAGTTGCTAAAATAGAAAGAGAAAAAGCCGAACTAGACTTACAGAAGTCTATCTATACAGCTATCACAGAAGTATCTGATGCTTTAATCACTCTAGAAACAGTAAAAGAACAAATAGAAATAGCTGAAGAACAAGTAGCTACTTCTAGATTAGGGGTAAAACAATCTAACTTATTATTTAACAGTGGATATGCTAACTATATAGAGATTATCAATGCACAAAAAAATATGTTAGATACAGAACTTAATCTAAACAAATTAAAACAAAATAAACTAATCTCAAGAGTGAAGTTATACAAAGCTCTTGGAGGAGGTTGGAAATAATAGCTAACTACTATTGGGACTAAAAGACTGCTAATGCAGTCTTTTTTTTTTGCTTCATACTCAGTACCTACCCCAAAAAAACAATTGACTTTTTTTATTTATCTTTCAAATTCTTCGGAAATCAGCCCAAATAATCAATCTATTGGTTCACTTTTTTTCTAAAACCCTTTCATTTGACCCTAAAATGAGGAATTAGCAAAAAACACTGATAACTTTTTTT
>JBOFGJ010001018.1:0-6358 GCA_051649065.1 Flavobacterium sp.
GGATAAGATGTTACATCTTCTACTGCTACTACTGGGATGTTTAATTCTTTAATGAATGTCTCTGTTCCACCAGTTGAATAGATAGTTACATTGTGCTTGTGTAACTCTTTTACGATAGGCTCTAATCCGTTTTTATCAAATACAGAAATTAGTGCTGATTGAATTTTTTTAGTTGTGCTCATGTTGTGTTTTTTGTCAATGGGCAAAAGTAACTATTGTGGGTGTATTAATAAAGTTTAATTCATAAGTTTTATGGAATATTTTTATTTTTTTCTAATTATGTTTAATTTAGAACTAAATCTGATGATTAAGAATATTGTGACTTCATAATCGCTTGTTATTAGTAACTAAAAATAACTCTTACTATCTGTTATGATTGTATACTTAAGGCTCTTATCGACTAGTTTTAGTTTTGCAATAAATGCATTGCGAATGAATAAATTACGCACAGCACTCTCTTTTTTGGGCGTTACTGTTGGAATATTTTCGATAATAGCGGTTTTAGCGGCAGTAGATTCTATGGATAGGAATATTAAGAGTGAATTAAGTGGTTTTGATCGCAATATGATTTACGTGTTTAATCATTCTTTTGGCCCTAGTGAAGTACCTAAATGGAAGTCTGATCAGTATCCTAAAATGAAGTATGAGGAATATGATTATTTAAAGCGCAATCTTACTGGAGTTGAATATGCGTCATTTAATTATTTCACTAAATCAGAACAGATGAAATATGGGGCTAATTACGCTGAAGTTGTGATGCGACCTTGTTCTTCTGATATGCAATATTTAGATAATGTAAAGATAGTTAATGGACGTTTTTTTAATGAATCGGAGTCAGTTAATGGGGTTCCTGTTGTTGTAATAGGCCATGAAGTAGCCAATACTCTTTTTAACAATTTAAATCCAGTGGGACAGGTAGTGCGCCTTTATGGGAAGAGATTTACTGTTATTGGAGTTATTGAGAAGCAGGGTTCTATTAGCATAGGTGGTAATCAAGATGAGAGTGTTTATATGCCTGTTAATATAATGAGGCAAATGTTCGGAGATAATAGTCTTGTCTCAACTACAGTAGTTATATTAAAACCGAATAGAATGGTGGATATAACGCACTTTGAAGATGAGATTACAGCTAAGTTGCGTTTGTTTAGAGGATTGAAGGAAAGTGATGAGAGTAATTTTTTTGTCAATGTCTTTGGAGGTATGATGGATATGATAGAGAAAATAATAGGACAGATGAATATCGTAGGATGGATTATAAGCGGGTTTTCTTTGCTTGTAGGAGGGTTTGGTATTGCGAATATTATGTTTGTCTCAGTAAAAGAAAGAACACATTTAATTGGTATTCAAAAGGGAATAGGAGCTAAGAGTAACTTTATTCTTTTTCAATTTTTATTTGAAGCAGTAATATTAGCATTGATAGGTGGTCTTGTAGGGATTGTAATGGTATGGGGAATAAGTGTGATAGTTAGCTCTCTTTTAGATTTTCAATTTGTACTTAGTTTATCTAATGTAGGAATAGGATTGACTTTGTCTGTTTTTATAGGTATGCTGTCGGGTTATTTACCAGCTCGTTCAGCAGCTAAGTTAGACCCCGTAGAAGCAATAAGGATGGGAGGGTAGCTCTCAGTATAATACAACGAAAAAAGGATGTTAGTTGATAAACTAACATCCTTTTTTATATTTTAACCTTAAGATAAATTATCTCATAGGTCTATTTAGGATTAAATCTAAGTATTGATTTACATTCTTTTTTAGATCTCTTCTGTGTGTGATAAAATCTAAGAAACCATGTTCTAATAAAAATTCAGAAGTTTGGAATCCTTCTGGTAAATCTTTACCTGTTGTATCTTTTACAATACGAGGTCCTGCGAAACCAATTAATGCACCTGGTTCAGCTATGTTTATGTCTCCTAACATAGCGAAAGAAGCAGAAATACCACCAGTAGTAGGATCTGTACATAATGAAATGTATGGAATCTTAGCATCACTTAATTGAGCTAATTTAGCAGATGTTTTTGCCATTTGCATTAACGAAAAACCTGCCTCCATCATACGAGCTCCTCCTGATTTTGAAATCATTAAGAATGGTATGTTGTTTTTTAGTGAGTAGTCTATTCCACGTGCTATTTTTTCTCCTACTACAGATCCCATAGAACCTCCAATAAAAGCAAAGTCCATTGCCGCTACTACTAATTTTTCTCCTTTTGATTGACCAACAGCGACTCTAACAGCATCTTTTAATTGTGTCTTAGTCATTGCTTCTTTTAAACGATCTACATACTTCTTAGTATCTTCAAATTTTAAAATATCTTTTGAAGAAAGGCTTTTGGCTATTTCTTTGTAGTCGTTGTTGTCAAAAAGAATCTCAAAATATTCTTTACTACCAATACGAACGTGATAACCATCTTCTGGACTTACCCATAAATTTTGCTCTAATTGATCTTGATCAATTATTTTTCCTGTTGGTGATTTATACCATAATCCTTTTGGAATATCTTTTTTGTCTTCTGTTGGTGTCTGAATACCTTTTTCTTTCCTTTTAAACCAAGCCATAAAATGTTTCTTTTGTTTATACTAATTTGAAAGCAAGGGTGGAATTATAACGTGTTTACGTTGTTTAAATCTTCGAATGCTTGTTCTAATCGAGCGATTAACGTTAATTCTCCTTGTCTAACCCATGTTCTAGGATCATAGAATTTCTTATTAGGAACGTCTGATCCTTCTGGATTACCTATTTGAGTTTTTAAATAGTCTATTTTTGATGTCATGTAGTCTCTGATTCCTTCTGTGTAAGCAAACTGAGTATCTGTATCGATATTCATTTTGATTACACCGTAACCTATCGCTTCTCTGATTTCTTCTACTGTAGAACCAGATCCTCCGTGGAATACGAAATCTACTGGGTTATTCCCTAAGTTATGTTTCTTAGCAACATATTCTTGAGAATTTTTAAGAATAACTGGTGTTAGTTTTACGTTACCTGGTTTATAAACACCATGTACGTTACCAAATGAAGCAGCTATTGTGAATCTATTACTTACTTTAGATAATTCTTCGTAAGCATAGTCTACTTCTTCTGGCTGTGTATATAATCTTGATGAATCAACATCTGTATTATCTACACCATCTTCTTCTCCTCCTGTAATTCCTAATTCGATTTCTAATGTCATACCTAGTTTGTCCATACGCTCTAAGTACGCTTTAGAAATCTCTATATTTTCTTTAATAGGCTCCTCTGATAAGTCAATCATATGTGAACTGAATAGAGGTTTACCATATTGTTTCATGTGTTCTTCTCCTGCTACTAACAATCCATCAATCCAAGGCAAAAGTTTTTTTGCACAGTGGTCAGTATGTAAGATAACAGCTACTCCATAAGCTTCTGCTAATGTATGTACCAGTTTTGCTCCTGCAATAGCTCCTATGATAGCTGATTTTTGATTATCATTAGATAATCCTTTTCCTGCCATAAATGAAGCTCCTCCATTAGAGAATTGAATAATTACTGGTGAGTTTAGTTTAGCTGCAGTTTCTAGTACAGCATTGATAGTACTAGAACTTGTTACATTAACAGCAGGTAAAGCAAACCCGCGCTCTTTTGCAAACTTAAAAATCTCTTGCACTTGATCTCCAAATGCAACTCCTGGTTTAATATTATGAGCCATAGTTGTGTGTTTTAATTTTGTACAAAAATACTAATTATTATTTGAATTAGAATGGATAATTAATACCAACGTTTATCACTGCTTCTTTGAAGTTAAACTCCTTGAACCATTTTTGATTCTTATCTTGTGAAGGATTATATGTTTTGAATCCCATATCTAATCTAAAAACAAAGAAACTAAAGTCATATCTAAGTCCTAGTCCTGATGCTACTGCTAAGTCTTTTAATGAAGAAACACCATTGAATGTATAATTGTCATCTTTGATATCATCAAATACATTCCAAACATTAGAAGCATCGACAAATAATGCTCCATACCATTTTCCGCCTAAGTTAAAACGATATTCTGAACTAAAGAATAGTTTCATATTCGCTTCGTTAAAGTCATTAATCCCACCACTTCTTCCTGGACCTAATCTATATGATTGCCATCCACGGTTATCATTTGATCCTCCTGAGTAGTAACTTCTAGAGAATGGTATCGAACTTGAATTACCATAAGGAATAGCTAATCCTGCGAATGCACGTATAGCGATTACTCTTTTCTTTCCTAAATCCCAATATTTAACATAATCTACTTCTGTTTTTAGGTACTGTGAGAACTCCACATCCATTATGGTCTTTTTACCAGTAGGGCCTATTTTAGAACTTGTACTATTCATAAGTAAATTCATCAATCCTCCTGCTGATTCTACTTTAGCTTTTAATGTATAGAATTCATTATCAGTGATATTAGTACGCGTAGTATTAGTAAAGGTGATATTGCTCGCTATAATTAAGTTGTTCTCAGATAGACGGATACGTCGTTCTTCGATACTGCTAATCTCCTTGTGATCTTGTTGATTAATACCTAATGGATTAGCAGGGTTTAAAGCATCTTTTATAAATAAATTACTTCCACCATTAGAGATTGTTAAGTCTCCATTCTCATCATAGTATTCTGTATTCACATCGTTATAATTCTTAGAGATATCATTCAACCTTTTATAAGATGATTTGTATACACTAAAATAATTATTAGGATTGGTGTTTCTAATGTATTGTATATTAGCTAAATCTACACTAAAGTTGTTTCTTCTTGATGGTAACCAAGTATAGTTAATGATAGCAGTGAAGCTGTTCTTATCTAAACCAATATTACGTTGTTTAGTATGGCCTATACTCATTGATGTAGTTGGCAACATACTCTTCGGTATCCAGCTTTCTGTGCGTATTGGAAATAATAACCTTGGGAAAGTAAGTTTTATATCTCCTCCGTATTCTGTCACATTAAAGAATACATCATTAGGATTACTCATTTGGCGTGAAGAACCCATCGATCCTTTTAGGTTGATCTCTAGTATCTCTGCTCCCTTGAAGACATTTCGGAACAATAAACCTACACTTCCTCCAATTCCAAAATCTTGGATATTAGAATGAGACACATCTAAGGATGGATTAAATGTCATCTTCTTACGTGAGGTAAGATAAATGTTACTAATCAGAGACTGGCCTGTACTATCTCTTTTATCTTCGATGTATTCTATCACTGGATAGTTAAACATACGTAGATTACTAATAGACCTAGATGTTAGTACACGTCTAAAATCACTAAAGGTACTATTCTTCGTTATGAAAATAGCATCAGTTAGAGCTTTGGGTTTATACTGTAACTTAGTAGAACTATAGATATTAAAGTCATTATATTGGATACTATCTAAAACTATCTCTTTATTTTTAGAGCTGCTATCAGTGAAGATATTTACATCACTGATTTTATATATTTTAAAAGGAACTTGTATTAATGTGTCTCCTGATTTGACAGTTCTGGGGTCTACTATAAGTTCTATATTTGCTTTATTCTTTTTATTTAGCACAGTATCTACTTCATATCGAATATTTAGTTCTTGGAAGTAATATGCTCCATTGTTTCTAAATTCTGTTGCAAGTCTTTTTCTTTCTTCTTCGAAGTTTTTTATATCAAAGACTGTATTCTCTTTGATTTTACTCTTAGATGAAGATTTTTTGTAAAGATCCTCTAACTCTTTTGTTGTGATATTAGTACTAATACTATCTATTACATAAGGTTCACCAGTAGATACTTGGTACGTGTTTTTTACTTTTTTAATACCCGTTGCATCTAGGTGCGTAGTAATCTTTGTATCAAAGTATCCTTTGTTAAAATAGTAATTCTTAAGACGAGTAAGTGATTTATTGGTTCTTAGTGAATCATATAATACAGGTGCTTCTCCTGTTTTTAATAAGAAGTTATTAATACCTGATATAGCGAATGATTCCCCTAAGCGATTTACTTGTTTCTTAGATAATATACTTGTTAGGGTCTTTTCTTTACCTGGGTTATTCTTTAACCAAATGTGGTATAAAGAATCAGCATTAGGCTTAGCTAAGTTGTATAAATAAAGACGAAGTCTCATATTCGTCATCGGAAAAGTACTGTTGGGGTGTTGATATAGTTGTGCTATAACCTCTTCTTTAGAAGTTTTTTTACCATTTTCAAAAATGGTATTATCTATTAAAAGCGCTCGGTCATTCGGCACTTGTTCTGTTATAGAGCAAGAAAAAAAACTTATGCTCATTAATAGAATTAGTAGTATTTTTGGTAAAAATCTGCTCAAAGTAGTATAGTCAATTATCAGTCAAAAATACAGTTTTTTATGGTTACGAAAAACCAAATCAAATTAATTAAGAGTTTAC
>JBOFGJ010001019.1:0-2175 GCA_051649065.1 Flavobacterium sp.
CAAATCGACTAAACAAAAGTAAAACCAACTAACTTAAAAAACGACCAAAAACAATAACAGACACGAGGTTTGTTATTTTAATTTCACACCAAGTAAATTATGAAAAACTCAATAAAAACTCTACTTATGTCATTTGCCGTTGTTGCAATGCTAAGTGTAGGTGCATTCACTGTGAATGCTAGTAATAATAACAATCAAGCTGTTAAAGTAGAAACAGCAGTATTAGCTCAAACTCCATATATTGGAAAACTTCATTATAAAGTAGGTAATTCATATCCAGAAGCTGATATTGTAAATCTTGAAAACTGTACTTTAACAGTAACAAGTATTCCTTATTATGAAGATGTAGATGGGCAGAATGAGCGTATGTATGGCTGGGATTCTGGTCAAGGGAGATATCTTCCTCTTTTTGAGATTACGCAATAAAAGAGTTTGATAGAAATTAATAAAAAGGTAGAAGACGCTAATTGGCGTCTTCTACTGTTTTTCTAAAAATCATCTAATTGATTCCATGAGTAGGGATTTTTAATACCTTCTTCAATCCATTTTCGATCATGTTTGTCTTTTAAGAAATAATCAAACCAATCATTAACACGATGAACCAGGTCGATCGTTTGTTTTGGGGCATCAAAACCTCCCCCGTGATCCATATCGTTATAAAAAAGAGCAATGGTAGGCTTTTTATATCGCAGTAGTGCAATATACATTTTACGGGTATTTTCCCAATATACATTTTCATCCAGAAGTCCAGTCCAAATCAGAAGCGGTGTGTTGACATTTTGCGCATGTAAAATAGGAGAGTTATCGATGTATTTTTGAGGGTTCTCCGCATAACTTTGCTTCATGTCATATTGAGCGTTTTCAGCCATAAACCAATCAGGGGAATACCTAAAGTTACTGTATCGATAGGTAAAACCACCAATCAAATCATGCGCCCCGGCACCACTAACAATTGCTGAAAACAGATTTGAATGGGTGGCAATAAAACTGGTTTTATATCCTCCAAAAGAGTGTCCGATAAGCCCTAGTTTAGTTTTGTCAATACTTGGTTGTGCAGAAGTTACAGCTTCAACCCCTTTCGTTACACATTCAACTGCGGATAATCCAGGTCCCTGTTCAGAAACATAGGTATCAATATAGCAAATGAAATAACCATCCTCATTTAATTTAGCATGATTAAATCCCACAGCGTTTAAAGGATCAGGGCTTTTAAAGGAGCGATCAGAAAAGGATCTTGCTGTATGGATTCTGTCATAAATGTATACAATCATTGGATACTTTTTGGTAGGATCATAATCTTTAGGATAGTATAGCATAGCCTTTAGTGGAACATCGTATTTATCTTTAAAATCAATGGTTTCACACTTATTCCAGTTGTATAGTTCTTGTGATAGGTTAGGTGAAACGATTGTACTTTCCTTTTTGTTTTTAAGTAGCTTAACTGTAGGAGGTGTTAAAAGGTTCTCTTCAGTATATACTATGGTTTTAGCATCTTGACTTATTAAATTATGAATTTGTGAAGTTTTAGTCAGCGATGTATTATTGGCTTGTTTTAGAAGTTCAAGTTTATTTTTCTGTAAAGAATAGATTGCAGTTCCTTTTATACTTGCGGAAACAAAAATAGCGGGTTTGGCAGTATTAATAAAGGTATTATCATAGTTTTCAAAACGAACGTCGTTTGTTGTATGTATTAAGCTCTTCAATTTAAAATCGGATAGTTTTTGATGCTGGTTTTTAGTAAGATTTAAGTCCCAAATCTCATTTTTGTTTGTGTAATAAATGTTTTTTGAATCTAAACTCCATGTAGGCTTGAAAGAGAGATCATTATGAGCGTATAGTTCTACTTTTTTTTGAGTCTGTATCGTATAAACTCCCCAGCGTGCTAATTTCTCGTCCATTACGTATAGCAAGTGCTTGGAATCTTTAGAGGGAATAAAGTCCCATTTTCCTCTAGCTACTGTGGTTGATAACACTTGTTTATTTGTTGAGAGCTCTACTAAAGTATAAGTAGCTCTTTTAGCAGTGTCTTGATAATCAATTAATAGAAATGGATTATACGTTAAAATGTGATTTGGGATATTCACAAATTCACAATCGTTCTCCCTAGATCGATTAATCTTGTGTATTACTTCTTCTTTGTATTTATAGACTAGTGCTTTGTAGTTTAGCTCATAT
>JBOFGJ010001020.1:0-4670 GCA_051649065.1 Flavobacterium sp.
AATTAGGACTGGAGTTAGCAAAAAGAAATCACGAAGTGCATTTTATTACTTATAGTCAACCTGTACGTTTAGCCCTGCTAAACCCTAATATATACTATCACGAAGTAAATGTACCTGAGTACCCATTATTCCATTATCAGCCTTATGAACTTGCTTTGTCAAGTAAGTTAGTAGATATGGTTAAATTATTTAAGATAGATGTACTTCACGTGCATTATGCTATTCCTCATGCTTATGCAGGGTATATGGCGAAGCAAATGTTGAAAGAACAAGGGATCAACTTACCGATGATTACAACACTACACGGAACGGATATTACGTTAGTTGGGAATCATCCTAATTACAAGTCAGCAGTGAGTTTTAGTATCAATAATTCAGACTATGTTACTTCTGTGTCTGAGTCGTTAAAGCAGTCGACACATTGTCTATTCGGTACGGAAAAAGAGATACATGTCATCCCTAACTTTATTGAAGTCAAAGAGATGGACTGTGAAGATACTCCGTGTAAACGCAGTGCGATGGCAGGAAAAGACGAAGTCATTATCACACATATCAGTAACTTTAGAAAAGTAAAGCGCATAGAAGATGTAGTTTCTATATTCTATGGTATTCAGAAAGTAAGACCTGCTAAACTAATGTTAGTAGGGGACGGGCCTGAGAAAGAGCGCGCAGAGCGTCAAGCCTTAGAGTTAGGTATCTATGATAAGATTATCTTCTTTGGTAACAGTAACGAAATAGAGCATATCTTATCTTACTCAGATTTGTTCTTATTGCCTTCTGAGACAGAGAGTTTCGGTCTTGCTGCATTAGAAGCTATGGCGATGGGAGTTCCTGTTATATCAAGTAATACAGGAGGGCTTCCTGAGGTAAATGAGCATGGAATCTCAGGTTATTTAAGTGATGTAGGCGATGTGGAAGATATGGTCGCTAACTCACTGAAGATATTAAAAGATCAAGATACACTATGTGGTTTTAAAGAACGCGCAAGAGAAGTAGCGAAGAAGTTCAGTATAGATAAGGTAGTACCTCTATACGAAGATATTTATCGTGCTGCGATAGAGAAGAAATAAGAATACTTTAAATAGAAAAGGGAGTCAAGTGATTGACTCCCTTCTTATTTGCTGTGTATTTTGGTATCATCTTCTTTATCAGCAAACCAAAGTACAAATACCTCTATTTAGCATAGATAACCATACTAGGGTTATATTCTTTTGTATTATATAAAGTTAACCTTTGTGCAGTATTATTGATAGGGTAAAAGAACTGGATATCTGCTACTAAAAGCTCAAATTTTTCATCCGTATCAATACAATTACATAGCCAGTCAGTTTCGTTTATAATAGGATCATGTATCGAAAATTCTATATTTAGCTCTCTAAGTGGTCCTTCTTTGGATAAGTCGTTGTCAGGGTGTATCGCAAAGGTTCTAATACGCAGGAGTGCATCTGTACAACCTTTTGGGAATACCACTTGTTCTTTTGGGATAAAAGAAGGTACCTGTACTTGCAGTACTTCTTTGTCTGTGTGTTGTACAATAATTCTTTCGAGGAAAGTATCTTTAAACAGAACTTTTCTATTGAACTCAAAACCTTCAAGTGCTTTACAATTGACCGAAAAAATCGACCTTTGTTTAAAATCAATCTTATCCTCCTGGTGCATGATACTCATGAGTTGGCCTAAAAATCGAGAATGCATATAGCTCTCATGCCTTTTGTTTAAATGAATCTCGATTACCTGTCGAATAAAGGAAGAGTTATGAGATACACTTCGCATTAATTTTGCATTGTGGTTTTTTGATTTGTCTTGTTTTGAACGATCAGGCCTTGTTTGTAATATCTGCTTGCCTCTGTGTTCTTTTCCATAAATAGGTCCTATTATACCTACTAGGAGTTTTTTAGAATTAATTCTAGCCATAATTTTGTTGGTTTTAATAGTTGATAATAAGTGTTTTATATCAAAAATCGAACCGAATGTTCAGCATCTGATGGTAGAATTATAGCATAGTGATCGCATTATTTTATTGCTTTATTATGTGACCACTATGCGATAAGTATCCGATAGGTATGCAATCAGTGTCATTAAAAAGTAATGCTTCCATATTTGTTTAAAAACGGGTTATTTTATTCTAATCATGAGAATAGCCTTTTAGTATGAATGCTTATTATATAATCGATAATAAGAAGATGTTTGATTACTGATGTTTTTTATAAGATTAATTTTTTAATATTGATAATTAATCAATTAAGTTATGAAAGCGAGCGTTGTACTTTTTTTATGTCTGTCCTTAAATGTGTTTTCTCAATCTAGATCTGAGGAGATATTAGAGAACATTGATATCTTAACAGCTAAGGATGTAAATAGCAAGAAGGAGTTGTTAGCAATTATAGATAATACTTTTGCAAATATTAATAAAAATCAACTTTATAGTTATGATACAACCACCTATTTAGAGAATGCGTCTAATGCTATATTAGAAGAAGAAAAGGGAGTATTTAATGAATCTAGTTATTATAATATAGCGTTTAATGTTTATTATAAACAGGAAGATTATAAGAAGGTAGATCCTGTAGCTTTTTATTCCTTTATAAAGAAAAATTACTTCTTTTTTGAGAATAAGAAAACAAGGAATAGTTTTAAGAAAAGTATTAGTAATCTAGAAGTTAGGAAAATCAATGATTTTTATGTGTTATTCCGAAGTGATTGGAAGGATAATATAATTGTAGAGATTGATAAACATCAAAAGGTGATTAGTAAAATAATAGATAATGTCTCTGAGTATAATTTTTTTGATGTGACAGATAATATGTTCTTTAAACGAACTAGCAAGTTAATTCAGAGAGAAACAGAAATTACTTTTGTTTTAAAAGAAGGGAGGTTGAGTCAGCAAGTTAGAAGTATAGAGAAGTATCAATTGTCTTTAGATAATATACATACATTTAAAGTAGTAGAGATAAAACCTGTGGATATAGAAGTTGCGACTTTGAAGAAGTATTCTGAAATGCAAAGAATAGCTAGTATGACTAAGAAAAGACTACAATAGAAGTTTGTATTATAATATAATAGGTGATGACTACTTAGAAAAAAAGGGTTATTCTAATCATGAGAATAACCTTTTTTAGGATATATAAATAACTAAGCTTCTTTCTTAGTACTAAACATGGTAGAACCTACACTAGCTGTAATCACACAGGCGATAGATATCCACTGTACGAACGTCAAGTGCTCTTTTAAAAATAAAAGCCCAGACATGGCTGCAAAAGCTGGCTGTAAACTTGTCAAGATACTAAAGGTCTTAGCGGGTAATTGTTTTAAAGCAACCAAGTCTAATGAGAAAGGCAATGCACTAGATAAAATAGCAACTAATGCTCCTAATCCAAGACTACTCCAAGTAAGATTCTCTAATCCACCTGTGAATAAAGCTACAGGAATTACGATAAGTGTAGCGAATACTAGTCCTACTGATACTGCGTGGTTCGTATTCATCTCTTTAGATACTTTACTTCCCATCACGATATAACACGCCCAAAATACCCCTGCTGTAGCAGCTAATCCAAGTCCTATAATATCTACATTATTAGTTTGCCATGGCACGATAAGCAATATCCCTGCACAGGCAAATAATGCCCATACAATATCTAGTAATTTACGCGATAAGAATAAGGCTAAGAATAAGGGACCTACGAATTCGATTGTTACTCCTAGTCCTAATGGTATACGCTGTATCGCTAGATAAAAAATCATATTCATCAAGGCTATCGATCCTCCAAATAGACCACAATACATCCATTCTTTTTTAGAAAACTTAGAAATTTTAGGACGGTTAATGATATTTAAGAATATAGCTGATAGACCTATTCTTAATGCAGTAGTACCAGTGGCACCTACTACTGGGAATAATTGTTTAGCTACAGATGCTCCTCCTTGTACACACATCATAGAGGTTAGGGCAGCAGATACTGCAGACGCTGTGGTGTTTTTTTTCATTTGTAGTGTTAGGTAGTAGAAGTGCATTTGACTAGCATAGTAATAGGATGCTAGTCATAACGACTCTCTTTAGGGTTAAGGTGTCAAATCTATGATAATTTCTAAGATTATCAAATAAAGATATAGGTACACTTATTTAAACCCAAATTAAGCGATAGACATATAAACGAAAAGTAATTATACAAAATAGCTCTGAATTTATTTTAAAAGCATACTGTAGTATGGTTTTAGAAGAAATGAAAGAGATAGGAAGTAGAAATACTTTGCAGTATTTGGCTAATGCTTAATCTGAGTTAAACAGTTTTGATAAGAATGAAAACTCATTTATTCATCTATTAAGAAGTGAAGTAACACTGAAAATCACATAAGGCGATTATTGATACACAATATTTTTTTTGGGTGAATAACGCCTTTTTTTGAGGGAATGTTTTAGGCCGAATATTCACTCAAAAAAAGGGATAATTGGCTATTACTTCACTCACGAAAAAAGGGTATTCGCCCTTTATTTGTATGCTTTAGGAGGCTTAAAAGCTACCTTAGAGTTAAAATCATGAGTTATGGCAAGATATAAAGCAACAGTAATTCGCAATTATAATAACGAGCAAGTTTATTTAGAGAAAGGGATGTCTTTAGAATTCGTGTCATTTGCACATCCGTGGCTAGATAATGGCAAAGTAGTACAAGAG
>JBOFGJ010001021.1:0-16254 GCA_051649065.1 Flavobacterium sp.
TAACTACTTCACTCGTATACTATCGTGACTATGTGTCTCTACACCATCGTTCCATAAAGTAAGAATATCTGTAGCAACTGCGGCTCCACTACCTGCTGCTATAGCTAACTGACTTCTGTGTCCTGCTAATGTTCCAACAACATATATTCCGTCTACTACTAGATGGTCATTATTCTTAAGTTGTATTCTATTTTTACTAGCCAATGATTTCTTATGTGGTTCTACATACTCTAGTAACCCCTCTATATCAAAGGTTGGACTAGAATTAACAGCCACTACAATTAGTTTAGTATAGAATATATCTTTATTTGTGCGTACTTCATATACACCATTTGTTCTACTGACAGAAATCACTTTCTCTCCAAATATCTGAATCAAGTGTTTATAATAGTTCAAATCCTCAATAGACTGTGCTAATAGATCACTTCCTAAAGTTCCTTGTTTAACACCATAAGCATTATAGAAGATCGCATCTTGCAACATAGAAGTTTTCTGATGCATAATTATCCCCACTTTCTTATCAGCTACAAAAGGCTTTTTTACAGCACTACCAAGCACTTGCGCACACGATACTCCTGATACTCCACCTCCGATAATAAGAACATCAAATATTTCCATATGATTTATTTTGTCTTATCGTTTATCATTTTTGACGTACGATAGATCAATATAATACACACAGCACAAAGCACTGCTACAATACCAATTAATGCTATAAGACTATCTCCCTGAAAAAGATTATTAAAGTCTAGCTTAGTGGCGTTTAACACTACTAATGCTACAGCAAATACAATAATTACGTAACTAAAGATTTTCATTTCTAATGATAAAGAATTTGATTTTACCTCCCGAAAGTACAAAAAAAACCACCACTAGAACAATCCTTTAACACACATACTAATTATTTTAACAGCGACAGTTTTAATCATTAAATAGCCCTTTTAAACAATTATTATAAAGAACACGACCTTTTTAATGCAACTCTAATCATATAAATAGACAAACATCCTTATATAGAACAAAAATATTAACACTGTAAACAAATCTATAATTAACAATTATAGATGTTAAGTAAACAACTAACTAGCCTCAAGTGTTTTATATTGAAACTAAATAGACACTCTAAAAGGTTAAACTAATAGCAAAAGAAATTATTTGATTAAAGATTCGTAATTTTGCACTCAATTATTATAATATTCAGATGTTTCAAATAGGAAAAACAATAGTATCAGAGGATGTTCTTGAGAAAGAATTCGTGTGTAACCTTTCAGCTTGTAAAGGAGAATGCTGCATTGATGGAGATGCGGGTGCTCCTGTAGAGGACGGTGAAGTAGAAATACTTAGATCTGTATACGATAAGGTAAAACCATTCTTACGCCCAGAAGGTATTGCAGCTATCGAAGAACAAGGTACTTCTGTATATGGTGATGATGATGAATACGAGACACCACTTATAGAAGGTGGAGAATGTGCTTATGTTATTTATGAAAACGAAATGGCACTATGTGGTATTGAGAAAGCATATAATGAAGGATTAATTGATTGGAAAAAACCAATCTCTTGTCACTTATACCCTATCCGAATTAAACAATTCTCTTCATTTGAAGCAGTAAACTATCATAAATGGCACATCTGCAGTGATGCATGTACGTTAGGTCAAGAGCTAAGTGTGCCTGTATATAAATTCCTTAAAGCCCCATTAATCCGAAAATACGGAGAAGATTGGTACCAAGAACTTGAATTGGTAGCAACAGAGTGGAGTAAATCTAAGCGATAATTGTTTATTGTAGATAAAGGATTTGCTCTTTATAATCTATAATAGCATTTCCATTAAGTAACACATCAGAGCCTATAATACCGTGTACAGTCTTGACCTTATATTCTACTAAGGCTACATTGACATGAGTAAGATCTAGTATCACTAAGTTAAACGACTTGTTATGCCAGCGACTCATCTGTAATTCGTTGTGATAGGCTACTTGAGTGTGCATTCCATTTGCTCCTGCACCAGATGCCTTAGTAGGTGAATGTTCTGGAATAATTTGAAAATGGTCAATATAACTAAAGTCAATACAACTATTAGAGGCTCCAGTATCAATGATGAAATCTCCATACACTCCATTTATCTTTGCACTGACAAAAAGGTGGTTTGTTTTAGATATTTTGAACCTTATTTTCTTATATCTTCCCTTTTTTAATACTTCTTCTTTGTTTTCCATCAATCAAATGTAGTTTAAATTCTTTTTAAAAGGTACTTTTGTACCATTAATCTAGCAATTTAGAAAAACACACTATTCAAATGATTTTTACTGATACGCATACACACTTATATTCTGATGCTTTTGCAGACGATCGTAAAGAAACAATAAATCGGGCAATATCTAGTGGAGTTACACGTTTTTTTATACCAGCTATTGATTCGAGTTATGCGAAAGCAATGTTCGAATTAGAACAGGAATTTCCTGATAATATTTTTCTAATGATGGGACTACATCCAACAGATGTAAAACCAGAGAGCTATAAGCAAGAACTTGCTTTTGTAGAGACAGAACTTGCTCGCAGAAAATACTATGCGGTAGGAGAAATAGGAATAGACCTGTACTGGGATAAAAGTACATTGGCAATACAACAAGAAGCTTTTCAGTATCAAATACAATTAGCTAAAAAGTATAAACTTCCTATTAACATCCACTGTAGAGATGCATTTGATGAAGTATTCGAAGTTCTTGAAAGAGAAAAAGGAGATGACCTAAGAGGTATTTTCCACTGCTTTTCAGGTAATGAAGAACAAGCTTTAAAAGCAATTTCATATAACCTAAAGCTGGGTATTGGAGGAGTTGCTACTTTTAAAAATGGTAAAATAGACCAATTTTTAAACAAAATAGCATTAGAGCATATCGTATTAGAGACTGATTCTCCGTACCTTGCACCTGTTCCTTTTAGAGGTAAAAGAAACGAAAGTACATATATAGTGAATATTGCAGAAAAATTAGCCGATATTTACGCACTTCCTTTGGAAGAAATAGCAAGACAAACTACAGCCAATTCGATAGCTGTATTTGGAATATAACATAAGAAACAACATTAACTTGTTCATAATAACACATTACACTAATGTCTAAGTTTGATTCTATACGCCACTACCACGATCACGAGGTAAACGAAGTCTTACACCAGATTTCTAAGCACCCTATGATAAAAGCGTTAATGGCTTATACTTTTCCTAACAAAACAGAAGAAGAATGGATGACTTCTCTAAAGGAAGTTAACTCAATCCAGCAATTTCAAGATGACTTTGCTTACTATTCTATTCAAAAAATATTAGAGAGAAGCTCAAATGGCCTAACCACTTCTGGATTTGACAAATTAGATAAAGACACAGCTTATCTATATGTATCTAACCATCGAGATATCCTAATGGATACTTCTCTTCTGAACGTTGCTCTTAAAGACAATAAATTAGTTATGACAGCCTCTGCAATAGGGGATAACCTAGTACAAAAATCTTTTTTACTAGCACTAGCTAAAGTAAATAGAAACTTCTTAGTTAAACGTGGATTACCACCTAGAGAACTATTAGAAAGCTCTAAACTAATGTCTGAATACATACAGCATCTTTTATTTGAGGAAAACAGATCTGTGTGGATAGCACAAAGAGAAGGCCGTACTAAAGATGGAAATGATGCGACTCACCAAGGAGTTCTTAAGATGATCGGAATGGCTTCTGATGAGCCTAATCTTATGGATTACTTTAAGAAAGTGAAGATCGTACCTGTATCTATCTCTTATGAGTATGATCCTACTGATGCCCTTAAAATGCCTCAATTATTAGCAAAAGCTAATGATGAAGTGTATATAAAAGATAAAAACGAAGATTTTATCAATCTATACAGTGGTATTATTGGTCAAAAAAGAGGAATACATATCACCGTAGGTAAAATACTTGATACTGAACTTGATTACATCAAGGAAACAGTAGATAAAACAAACAAGCAAATGCAGGCTGTAGCTACCGAGATAGACAAATCTATCATCGCGAACTACCACTTATGGCCTACGAATTATATTGCGTATGATATAGTGTATGGCACAAATAAGTTCGCAGATAAATACACAGAAAAGGAGAGGCAATTATTCGAAAGACGCCTTGAATTACGTGTAGATAAAGAGAATAAGATAGTAGTAGATGGTTTCTTGGCTATGTACGCTAATCCTGTTGTCAACAAATTAAAACAAAAAGATGAACAATAAACCTACTATTCTCTTAATCTATACTGGTGGTACCATCGGTATGGTTAAAGACTTCAAAACGGGTGCTTTGCGCGCTTTTAACTTTGATCAATTAGTAGAACGCATACCTGAATTACATATGTTAGACTGCTCGATAGAGACACACTCTTTCGAGACTCCTATAGACTCTTCTGATATGAGACCAGAACTATGGGGACAGATGGCGACAGTGATAGAAGAGAATTATGATAAGTTTGATGGTTTCGTGATACTACACGGTTCTGATACGATGTCATACTCTGCTTCTGCATTAAGCTTTATGCTTCAAAACTTGCGTAAGCCTGTTATCTTAACAGGTTCACAGTTGCCTATTGGTGACTTGCGTACAGATGCAAAGGAGAATCTAATCACTGCAATTCAAGTAGCAGCTGTACAGGAAAATAATATACCTGTAATACAAGAGGTATGTCTATATTTTGAGTATAAGCTATATAGAGGTAATCGAACTTCTAAAGTAAGTGCTGAGTTATTTAACGCATTTACCTCTCCTAACATTGCTCATTTAGCAGAGTCGGGAGTAAACTTGCGTATAAACAAGCATTTACTAAACTATAATAAAACGCAATTGCCTTTCACTGTACATAAAGAAATGTCTACTAATGTGATGATCTTAAAGATGTTCCCTGGTATTCAAAAAAATGTACTAGAAGCTATCCTTAATATTAAGGGTCTAGAGGGTATCGTACTTGAAACTTATGGTGCAGGGAATGCACCGACAGAACCTTGGTTTCTTAATACATTAGCTGATGCCATTAAGAATGGACTAAAAGTAATTAATGTGACACAATGCTCTAGTGGAAGTGTGCATATGGGTAAATATGAAACGAGTACTGAACTTAAGGAAATAGGCGTAATATCTGGTAAAGATATTACTACAGAAGCTGCTATTACTAAACTAATGTTTATGCTTAAGCAAAAAGGCATTACAGACTTTAAAACTACCTTCGAAACTCCTATCTGTGGAGAAATGGAAGACTAAAAATAACAAAAGCTCTTAAGTGTACATTAAGAGCTTTTTTATATGTAATAGAATTAGGTATATAAATCAAATGGTTCGACTACCCTATACAACATTACTAAATCACTTATTTATTACAAAAACATGAAACAAATTATAGCTGCTTTTATCTTAGTTTTTACTGCCATCTCAATGCAAGCTCAAGAACAAGAGCTTAGAGAAGAGATTGTTCTAAAGGGATTTCCTTTTAAAATATACACACAAATAATCAAATCAGAGACAAGAGAAGAAACTGACTATATAATCGTTGGAGAAAGATCTAAAACAGCTCTACCCGCAGAAGTAAAAGATCTAAGTACAAATACCACAATTACCAATGGTATATACAGAAAGAATGATAGCGAATTACATCACATTGAATACGATCTTGTAAAAGAGAAACTACATCATACAGTCTATATTCCCAATGAAAAAGGAATACTTATGAAAGTAAAAGAAGTAAGAGATTTAACAGATCATCCCGCTGATCTACCTCATAAGTTTAAAGACAACAAACCTATCGCACCTGTATTTCCTGGAGGAGACAGAGCATTAATAGAATGGACTTACAAAAATATCATTACAATGCTCCATGAAGAAAAAACAAAGATAGCTTCTGATGCAAAATTAACATTAAGTGTAAGCCTTGACGGAACGGCAGAACCTATCAATATGTATTTATTAAACATTCCTTCCTCTATCGAAGATAAAATATATCAGCAAGTTAAGAATATGCCTCTATTTATCACTAAAGTACAAGGCTATGATGTATCTGGTATGGTTATCATTCCTCTAGGTGCATTTATGGAAGACTAAAAATAACAAAAGCTCTTAGAGGATATCTAAGAGCTTTTTTCATCAAAATTAGAAAGCGGCTCTAACCCCTTCCATAAATTTATCTGCATGATCTACTAAATAGATAGTTATATATACTAAACCCGCAAATAGAAAGCCTTTTTTGCTCATAATCTTTTTCATAATCAATAGTATTTTTAATTAACATTACAATATATTAGTTATTCATATAAAAATCAACACAATACATTAAGTATCTATAAAAAGTATCCTAAAAGGATAAAGCACTCTATTAACATAATACTATTCTAACATAGATTCTTCTTTTACTATACAGACTATTCTTTTCTTACAACTACTAAACTTTAAACCCAAATTTAACGATAGACATATAAACGAAAAGAATTATACAAAATAGCTCTGAATTTATGAAAGGGCCGAGTTTAAAATAGTCCTGAGGACTGTTTTAAAACGAAGAGCCAGCAGTAGCAAGGCATGTAATATGGTTTTAGAATAAATGAAATGAAATACCTATAAAAACACACATGATATCGGGTATCACCAACAGCCATTAAAGTCATAAGCGTATCAAACCTAAAAGGTTATCGCTTAAAACGGTATCTTAGTACCAATAAATCAAAATATACGACCTATGGCTGTCAATGGATTACCCTTTATCTTAGACCGTGGTTGTGGATTAGATGTTCACAAAGACACAGTCGTAGCTACCATTAAAGGTAGTGATTTTGAAACAGAAACAAGAACATTCTTAACTTTTACAGATGATCTTTATGAGTTAGTGGCATGGTTACAGAGTTACTCCATAACGGAAGTTGCAATGGAGAGTACTGGTGTCTATTGGCGTCCTGTATATGCCATCTTAGAAGATTATTGTCATGTTATTCTTGTTAACGCTCGTCATATCAAAAATGTTCCTGGACAAAAAACGGACAAAAAAGATAGTGAGTGGATTTGTAAATTATTACTCTCTGGTTTACTTAAAGGTAGTTTTATACCTGATCAGCACACTAGAGAATTAAGAGAATTGTATCGTCACCGTAGAAAACTTGTCTCCTCACGTACAGCAGAGAAAAATCGTCTACAAAATGTATTAGAATCTGCTAATATAAAGTTGGGTAGTGTAGTAAGTGATGTTTTTGGTGTTAGTGCTATGCAAATGATAATCGCAATGTTAGAAGGACAAACAGATCCCGAAGTACTAGCAAACTTAGCCAAAGGGTCTCTAAGAAAGAAAAAAAGTGAATTAATAAAAGCACTTAAAGGCAATCTTACCAATCACCATATTTTTATGCTTAAACTAATACTAACTTCCATTGATAATATTAATTTACAAATAGCACAGTTAGAGGCTCAAATGGAACAGTACAGAATAAGCATGGCTTCAGATGTTGAGTTACTTGAAACTATTCCTGGAATTTCAAGGCAACTTGCTTTAAGTATATTAGGTGAAATTGGAAATAATATGTCTTACTTCCCAAATCATCAAAATTTATGTTCCTGGGCAGGAGTCTGCCCTGGTAATAATGAAAGTGCAGGTAAAAAATATTCTACTCGAATAACACAAGGTAATAAATACCTCAAAGCTTCTCTAGTTGAAGCCTCATGGGTAGCTATTAGGTCTAAAACTAATCCTATATTCGCTGTAAAACATCATCATATCTCTAATCGAAGAGGGAAGAAAAAAGCTACTATTGCTATAGCTCATAAGTTACTTATAGCAATTTACCATGTATTAAGAGATAAGAACCCTATCAATTACATGCTCAAGACAAGAAAATACTAGAACATAGAAGAATCAAAAAAATAGAAAGATTCCAATTGGAAATAGAAAAACTCAAGTCTATACAAATACAGTAAAAATTATTCTAAACTTTAAATAGATAGGAGAGAAAAACTAATCGTCTCTATAAATTAAGATCGTCCTTTTTTTGGTGGTTAAACTCCCCGAGATAAAAACTGATATCAGACGCTAAGAACCAACAGTTGATGCCTTTGAGCTCGTAGAAAAAATTATACTCCTTTTTTAAAGTAAGAAACTATTTAAAATTGTAAAATATAAGTATTCTTAATATCTCGCAACTAATATTAAACCTCTGTAATTCGGGGGCGATATTATATTGACTAAAAATTAATAATATAGGAAGACTTTCAGAAAAAAAAGCAGCTTGCTTACTACTACAAACTGCTTTTAAACTAAAATTGATAACTAAATAACTATCTTATCGTATTCATCAGATTAATAATCGATCGCTACGCGTTCTGTTACTACTGATTTAATAAAGTCAACTACTTTTAAGTGTTCTGGGTGCTTAGCATAGGCATCTAACTGATCAAAATCTTTAAATGTTGTATGTAAGATTACCTCAAAGTTTTTAGGATCTGCCTGAGCATCGTTAAACGATACAGAGATAGACTCTAATGCCACTACTTTTCCTTTAAGACCTTCTAACAGTCTTTTCATCTCTAATTTGTTGGCTTCTTTATTTTCATCTTTCAGCCTCCACATTACTATATGTGTTATCATAACTTATATATGTTTTAAACAAACAATGTAGTCAAAACATTGTTCAGTCTTACATTTATGTTCTTATTTTTTCAACTTGTCTTTTATGCGATTTGCCTCTGTAATAAAACCCGCAAGATTCTTTGTATCTCCCTGTTCTAAATAAGTCTTAAATTCTGTCAACTTATCTAAATAGGTATCTAAAATAGGTAAAATATGTTCCGCATTCTGTTCAAAAATTGGCAACCACATATCTACCGAACTCTTCGCTAGCCTCACTGTAGAAGCAAATCCCCCAGCTGCCAAGTTAAAGATAGCTGTATCATCTTTCTCTTTATCTAATACAGCTACAGCTAATGCATAAGAAATCGCATGCGATAAATGTGATACATATCCAACATGTTCATCATGCGAATTCGAATCCATTAATATCATACGTGTCTCTAAATGATAATACAATTCAGATACTGCATTTAGTGCTTTAGGATTAGATTTTTCAGGATTACATATAATGGCTACCCTATCTTTAAACAAGCCTTTAAAAGCTGCCTCAGGACCACTAAATTCAGTACCTGCCATCGGATGTGTTGCCACAAACTGATCTCTACGAGGGTGCCCATCTACTTCTTTATCCAAAAGTGACTTAGTAGATCCTACGTCCATCACATATTGTCCCTCTCTTACTCTATCTAATACATACGACACTAGCTTTACACTTGCGTTCACAGGAGTCGCTATAATTATTATATCCGATCTTTCTATTAATACATCTAAGTCTGTTATCTCATCTGCGATACGCAACTCTAATGCTTTCTGTGCATTGCGTTCAGATAGATCTGATACCAATACTTTAGTAGCGAAGCCTTTCTCTTTCAAATCTAATACAATAGATCCCCCGATAAGACCAACACCTACTAACCCTACTATTTTTGCCATACTACGTCTATTGTGATTAACAAAGCTATTAATACCTACTCTGTTTTCACACAAGTAACTCTTTTTTTTATAAAAAACTTTTCAATTCTAGTCTCTAAGTTGCACAGTCTCGCTGCGTCTAACCAAATTTTCATAACAATATAACTAACCAAAAAACTAAAAATAATGAAACTAGAACTGAAAAAGTTATAACCTATTTATCTGAAATTTCAACTAAAGCATAGAAGTAGGACAGACAAAGTCTGTGTGATCTAATGAACTCTCTTTACTGATAGCATTATATCCTCCTATTACATCTACTAGATTAGTAAATCCATATTTATAAAATATAGATGCAGCCATCATACTTCTATACCCTCCAGCACAGTAAATGATGTATTTAGCATCTTTAGACAATATATTTATTTTTTCTTCTAATACATTAAGTGGAAAACTTAACGAATCATCTAAATGTTCTGATTTGTATTCATTTATCTTACGTACATCTAATAAGATTCCTTTACCTTCGAAGTATAACTTATCCATCTCAGCAGGTGTAATACGCTTAATCGTTTGCACTTTTTCTCCTGAAGATTCCCATGCTTCAAAACCTCCTTCTAAATACCCAATAGTATTATCATATCCCACTCTAGACAAGCGAATCATACTCTCTTCTTCTTTGTCTTTCTCAGTAATAAGTATGATAGGTGCTTTTATATCTTTAATCAACTCTCCCACCCATACAGCGAATTGTCCATTTAACCCAATATTTAAACTTCTAGGAACAAATCCCTCAGAGAATACCTGAGGATTACGTGTATCTAAGATAATCACCTCATCTCTCTTCATTAACTCTTTTACTTCACTTACAGATAGAGGTTTATTACCTCGCTCTAAAATAGTATCTAAGTGCTCATACCCAGTAATATTCATCAATACATTCTTAGGGAAATACTGAGGAGGAGTCGCAAGTCCAGTCAATAACTCAACTACGAACTCATCTTCTGTCATATCTGCACGCAATGCATAGTTTGTCTTCTTTTGATTTCCTAAAGTATCCATTGTTTCCTTACTCATATTCTTCCCGCAGGCTGAACCTGCACCATGATTAGGGTAAACAATCACGTCATCAGGTAAAACCATTACCTTAGAACGAAGCGATTGGTATAAATGTCTAGCTAGAATCTCTTCCGTTACAGCAGAATTAACTAATTGTACCAAGTCAGGACGTCCTACATCACCAATAAATAAAGTATCTCCACTAATTATAGCGTGTTCTTTACCATGCTCATCTATAATCAGATAGGTACTACTCTCCATAGTGTGCCCAGGAGTGTGTAATACTTTAATCTGAATATCACCCAACTTAAAAATCTGATTATCCTCTGCTATAATAGCATCATAACCAGGTGTTGCTGTAGGTCCGAAGACAATCTTTGCTCCTGTCTTTTGCATTAAGTCAAGGTGACCACTCACAAAGTCAGCATGGAAGTGTGTCTCAAAAACATACTTAACTACAGCATGGTCATTTTTAGCTCTTTCTAAATAAGGATCTACATCTCTCAGTGGATCGAATATTGCTACCTCACCATTACTCTCTACATAATAAGCCGCATGTGCTATACACCCTGTATATATCTGTTCTATCTTCATACTACTAATACTTTTTTCTAAGTTAAACCCAGAATTAGCATTAGCCAAATACTACAAATTAATTCTACTTTATAGTTCTTTCATTAGCTCTATAACCATACTATAGTATGTCGAAATCACTAATTCTAATTCAGACCTATCGTGTATAATTGCTTTTCGTTTATTTGTCCATTGCTGATTCTTTGTTAAAAGTACTAACCATCAACAAGTTAAAATATGACAATTATCATAATTAGAAAGAATATAGATAAGTAAAAAATATTAGATAGTATTACTTTAACATTGCAGATGATTATAGACTCTTATGCAAAAAAAACACTGTTTTAGTAACAGTGCTTTTTAATATTAAACAAACCCTTCTTTTAATACAAGCTGAATTAGATTAGCAGTATCTGAAACCTCAAATACATGCTTCATCTTTGCTAATCTTTTCTTTATGGCAGGATTAGATAAAGGAATGTGATTTTCTAATTCCTGTAGTTTATAACCTTTAGACAGAAGTACTAAAATCTCTCTATTATAGTCATCATACATAACCTCTTTCCTAACTATTTCACTTAAACAGTGCCTTACTATATCACTTTGATAACGTGCTCCATTAAAAACACTCTTTACTATCTCCACTAAATTATCAGGTGTAATCTCATGCTTACTTACTAAACCATCAGGTCTAATATTCTTCACAATATTATAGATAGTAATAACTTCTGTGTGACCAGTTAATATAATAGTACGGCAATTAGGCATTGCTTTTTGTATATAAGCTACGATATCACCTCCATCATTAAGTGGTGAGTTATCCTTATTCGGCAATGAGAAATCTACAATAGCTAAGTCATAAGGCTCATTCTTAGATACTGCATCATCTATAACAACTTTGGCATTAGAACAATCAAATGATTTATCGAATTCAACATCTCCCAATCCCAGTTTTTCTTTTGAAAGCGCTAATACATATCCCTCTACGATAAGAGGGTGGTCATCCACTAGTAGTATTTTACTCATAAAATCGTGTTTTGAGAATTATACATCAAATTTAAACAATATGTTGTAAATAAAAGTTTTTATTATGATCAAGAGGCATCCACTTATACACATATTATCAAAAATATGTTAAAATAACCTATATAGATAATATAAAAGTACAATATTTTAAAATAGTATTAGAAAAAAATACAAAAAAAGCATTAGACATATGCCTAATGCTTCTATTATATACATTGATTATTGCTATTACACTAACTTATTTGCTATTAAATACTCCGCAATTTGTACTGTATTTGTTGCAGCTCCTTTGCGTAAGTTATCTGCTACAATCCACATATTAAGTGTATTCTTTTGACTTTCATCTCTTCTAATACGCCCAACGAACACATCATCTTTACCTTGTGCATATAATGGCATAGGGTATGTATTCGTGTCGTTATTATCCTGTACTACTACTCCAGGAGTATCGTGTAATATACGACGTACCTCAGCTAGATCAAAATCATTAGTAAACTCAATATTCACAGCCTCACTATGTCCACCCACTACAGGTATTCTTACAGCTGTTGCAGTTACTAATACAGTATCATCTCTAAGAATCTTCTTCGTCTCCTTAACTAACTTCATCTCCTCTTTAGTATATCCGTTATCCTCGAATACGTCACAGTGAGGAATAGCGTTGCGATGAATAGGATAATTATATGCCATATCCCCTTTAACCTCTTTATACTCATTCTCTAACTGTTGTACAGCTTTTACACCTGTACCTGTGATAGACTGATAAGTAGAAACCACTACTCTCTTAATACCATATTTTTTATGCAAAGGAGAAAGAGCCATTACTAACTGTATAGTAGAGCAGTTAGGATTAGCTATAATCTTATCTTCTTTAGTTAATGAGTCTGCATTAATCTCAGGGACAATCAATTTCTTCGTAGTATCCATTCTCCATGCAGACGAATTGTCAATCACTGTTGTTCCTACTGCTGCAAACTTTGGTGCACATTCTAAGGAAATACTCCCTCCTGCTGAAAACAAAGCAATATCCGGCTTCATCATAACAGCTTCTTCCATAGACTTTATCGTATACTTCTTACCCTTAAAATCTACTTCCTTACCTACAGACTTCTCAGAAGCCACAGGGATTAATTCTGTTACAGGAAAATTTCTTTCCGCTAATACTTTTAGCATGATTTCTCCTACCATTCCGGTAGCGCCTACTACTGCGATTTTCATAATGTTATTATTTGGATTGATAAATAGTTTTTATACTTGATAAAAATAACACTTTATTCAATTATTTAGACAATTGCATGTCTTTTATTTGCAATTGAATAGTAGTTTTATTTCTCCAGTTGTTTTCTTCTATAGAATAAATGATATCAAATAACTCTTTCTCTTTCACATTATCATAATGTGATCCTAGGTTAAATGCTATTGCACTAAACTTAAATCCAAGCGCTCCTCTTTGTTTAAAACTCATTTTTAAATGCTCTCCATTTGCACCAGCTAATTTAGCATACCCAGTATCAAAAACCTTAGAGGTTAAAAAACTTGGATTAGGATTACCTGCTCCGAAAGGTTCAAATTGTTTTAGTATACGTAGAAACTGATCCGTAATATCTGTAAAATTCAGCTTACTATCTATCTCTATCTCAGGGATCAAATCTGACTCCCTAATAGTATTAGAAACTACTTCTTCAAACTTTTGTCTAAATGCTTCTAAGTTTTCTTTCTTTATGGTAAGTCCAGCTGCATACATATGCCCCCCAAACTGTATAAGGTCCTCTGAACAAGCTTCTAATGCTTGATATATATCGAAGTTTTTTACTGATCGAGCTGATGCAGCAAGATATTCTCCACTATCTGTAAATACAATAGTGGGTCTATAATACGTATCTATAAGACGTGATGCAACTATACCTATTACTCCTTTATGCCAAGAAGAACTATAAACTACTGTACTCTTAGAATTTATTAATTTATTATCAACTATTTGTTTTAATGCTGCCTCAGTAATTCCTTGATCTAAAGACTTGCGTTCCTCATTTATACTAATGATTTTTTGTACCGCAATATCTCCCTCTTCATCAGTCTTTACAGTAAGTAACTCTACTGTAAAATTACCGTGTTCGAGACGTCCAGCAGCATTAATCTTTGGCGCAAGTTTAAAGACGATGTCATTCATCTTATAAGTCACTAAATCATACAATTTCATTAGTGCTTTTAAACCAGGTCTAGGATTGCTATTAATCACTTGTAATCCATAGTGTGCTAATATCCTATTCTCTCCTGTAATAGGAACCACATCTGCGGCTATAGCTGTAGCTACAAGATCTAGATAGGGTTGTATAGTTTCAAATGGTTGTCCATAAGAAATGTTCAATGCTTGGATCAATTTAAAACCAACACCACAACCACATAATTCTTTATATGGATATAAACAGTCAGATCGCTTAGGATCTAATACAGCTATCGCATCTGGTATAACATCTCCAGGTAAATGATGGTCACAGATAATAAAGTCTACTCCATGACGCTTAGCATACTCAACATGTTCGATAGACTTAATGCCACAATCTAGTGCTATAATAAGAGTAATATTATTCTTTATAGCATAGTCTATTCCCTGAAACGAAATACCATAACCCTCGTTATAACGATCTGGAATATAAGAATGTGCTTGAATACCTAGTTCATGTATATAAGAAGACATCAATGCTACTGAAGTAGTACCATCAACATCATAATCACCAAAAACTAATATTGACTCACGATTATCTTTAGCTATAGTGATACGGTGAACAGCCTTAGCCATATCTGCCATCAGAAAGGGATCATGCAAATCTGAAAGAGAAGGTCTAAAAAACTTCTTAGCATCCTCATAGTTAGTAATACCTCTCTGTGACAATAACCTAGCAATAATGGCATTAACACCTAAAACTTCTTGTAAATGAGCAACTATTTTTTCATCTGGATCTTGTTTTAAATACCAGCGCATTAATTACTCTTTATGATAATAAATATTAGTTTTTACTTCTGCAAACTCTCTGAACATATCCATTACTCCACAATACTTCTCTATCGATAAATCAACAGCTCTCTTTAACTTATCTTCTTCTAAATTAGGCCCAGTAAAATGGTAATCAACAATAACAGTATGATAAGTAGCTGGATCAGTATCTGTAAGTAATCCTTCCGTTTCCATTTTAAAATCAGAAACTTCTAATCTCATCTTTTTAATTAAATGTGCAATATCTAATCCAGAACATCCAGCAAGTGCTGATAACATAAGTGCCTTAGGTCTAAGCCCCATATTATCTCCTCCATTCTCAGGTCCTGCATCTATTCTAATCGTTCCTCCACTTGGGTTAGTAGATTCGAACTGCATATTTTCTATCCAACTTGTAGTTACTTTATGTGACATAATGTTCTGTTTTTACCAAATGTATCAAAAAAAAATCAATGTTCACTTGTTATGGAAGCTGTAAAACGTGAATCTAACACTAATCTTAAATTATATTCCCTATCTTATATCTATTAGTCTATAATTATTAAGCATTATTATCTAAGAAGCTCTGCTAAACGGTCTCTGTACTAAACCCAGAATAAGTGATACACATATAAAATATAATATGGGTGCAAGTATCCTAATTTTTAGAATAATTGCGTCAAAAATAACTCCTACAATACCTCCTCAACATTTGCTCAACAATACCCTACTTTAAAGTCTCTTTTCTGAACAAAACCTAAAGTGATCTAGAGGTGGTGTTGAATAGCAATAACTCTTTATAAGATTAAAACAATCCAACCAACTAATATTCAATAAAGTTTTTAGACAAAAAAATACCCATAGCAGTCTACTATGGGCATTTTTCTATATTACAATAACTTGCTATATAAAACAGCAATCTATCATTTACTTACTTTTACCTGCTACGATAACTACTATCTCACCTTTCGGTGCCTTAGCTTCGAAATGTGCATGTACTTCTGTAACTGTTCCTCTTACTGTTTCTTCGTGTAGTTTAGACAATTCTCTTGAAACCGAAACCTGTCTATCTTCCCCAAAATATTCTTTAAACTCCACTAG
>JBOFGJ010001022.1:0-5532 GCA_051649065.1 Flavobacterium sp.
TAAGCTATAGACAGATACTATAAAGTAGAATGACTTTGTAGTATTTGGCTAATGTTGATTCTGGGTTTAAATAGATTTTTGATAGGGTAATGATTTGTGTCTTTTTTTCTTGAGTAATTGTAAGCGAGTGGTGCGTATGCTATCGCGAGTTTGTTTACGCAAGTATTCGTGGTGTAAGAACCATCCACCGATTCCTCCTATAATACTGCCAATCACAATATCTACAAACCTTGCTTGTATTAAAATATTCGGAGTTGTTATGATGGTGTTATTTGCTTCAGCTAGTAATACTGTTAGTGCTGTGATAAAAATAACAGCCACAGCATAATTGCGCGAGATAAACATTTCGATAATGAACTGCAGTAACATAATACAGATGCAGATATATAGAGGTTCATTAGAAATAGAGATAAGTATCCAGCATAGGCCTAGACCTATAAATGTACCCGCTATACGTTGAAGAGCACGTTGCCAAACGTGATATAGTGAGATCCCTTGCATAATAGCAGCACAAGAAATTGGTATCCAATAAGGATTGTCGAATTTTAACAAATGTCCTACTAGTAAGGCTATAGACATAAATGTACCTACAATAATAGCTTTAATAAAATAGTCTAATTGATCCTTGAGTGGTACAGGACGTATGAGGTGTATTGTCGTTTTGCTATTGTATTTCTTACCTACTAGCATACTGTAAATAAGTGCTAGTGTACAGGCAAACATTGTTCCCATAACTACATATCCCAAGCGTGTAGGGATTGTGGTAAGATCAAAAGGCATATTACTTGACATAGAAGCAACCATGATAAAGAAGAAGCTGCCAGGTGGTCTAGTATTAAAATATAGATTAATCCAATGTACTGCTGTTACAAATATTCCAAAAGCAATAGCAGAAGCTATAAAGTTAAAACTAAAAGAAATACCAACAGCAAAGGATAACATAAAACCAAAGGAACAAACTAACATGGTTATCATTCGTTGTGGAGTAGGTATGTTAGAAGGGAGATATAAAATGACAAGTCCTGCTAAACAAGCTAAGAGCCCTGCTTGTAGATTGTCAAAATACCATCCTGTCAATAGTGGAATACCAGTGGCGAGCATTGCCATTAAAGGAATGTGCCATAAACGCTCACTGTGCTTTAGTTTAAATAGGGTTTTGCTCTCTTGTTGTAACAAGTTAACAAAAAATAACTTATTCATTTCTAATTAATTCTTTCAATTAAATAATGCAGTGTTGTAGATGTTGAGATAGAAGAACTCAACTAAAGAGTAAGTAAATTACTATTGCAAAGGTACTGAAAAGTAAAGGGATTATGTGTATTAATCCCAGATTAAGCATTAGCCAAATACTGCAAAGCAATTCTACTTCAGAGCTATTTAGCATAATTGCTTTTCGTTTGTATGTCTATCGCTTAATCTGGGGTAAAAAGCCTTCAGCAAATGCTAGAGGACTTAAGGTATTATACAGCTAATGTTAGTTCTTCTTTGAAGTTATTGATTTTGTTATTTAGTAATTCTGCTAGTTCAGATGAAGTAATTGTACCATTGCTAAAGTTGTCTTGAAAACTAGGTAATGAGAATGATTCTTTGATATTACCTCCAAAATAAGGAAATATAGTCGAAGCATTTTGCATTACTGACTGTCCACCACGAGGTCCAGGAGAAGTAGATAGCAACATCATAGGTTTGTTCTGAAAGAAGTTTTTCTCTACTCTAGATCCCCAATCAAAAATATTCTTGAATGCAGTACTAAATGTTCCGTTGTGTTCTGCTAATCCTATTATAATGGCATCAGCTTCTATAATCGCTTGATTAAAGTCTAAAGCTTGTTGAGGTACTCCTTTATTATTTCTGTCTTGAGAGTAGATAGGCATTTCATAATCATTGATATCAATGATGTTGATATTGTGTTCTTCAAACTGTGTTGTTACACTTTTAACTAATTGTAAGTTGATTGAAGTACTGCTATTAGTAGCAGCGAATGCTAATATATTCATTGTTTTTGTTTTAATCGGGGTTTAATGTTCTGATAGGTCAAAGGTATTGCAAAGAGATTTTCTAATACTTAATGTAGGATAAGAAAGTAGGTTTAACCCAGAATCAGTATTAGCCAAATACTACAAAGTAATTCTACTTTATAGTTCTTTCATTAGCTCCTCAACCATACTATAGTATGCTGAAATCGCTAATTCAGATCTATTTTGTATAATTGCTTTTCGTTTATCTGTCTATTGCTGATTCTGGGTTAATTCTTAATATCAATGTAATAAAAAAAACCTCTCAAACTATTGAGAGGTTTTTATTAAGTCAAATCCATCTGACTACTTCTTACTAAATCCTGAATACTTTAATAAAGCATCGATAGTAGGATCTTGTCCTCTGAAGTCTTTGTATAATTTGTCTAATGGAACAGAGTTACCTCTAGAGAATACTTCATCTCTTAAGATCTGACCATTAGCACGTGTCATACCTCCTTTTTGAACTAACCAATCATAAGCGTCGAAATCTAACATCTCTGACCATTTATATGAATAGTATCCTGCTGCGTATCCTCCTGCAAAGATGTGACTAAAGTAAGTAGATCTATATCTAGGTGGAACAGTTGGTAAATCTAATCCATATTTAGCTAAAGCTTCTTTTTCAAATGCAAGTACATCACTGATATTCTTATCTGCAGAGATAGTATGCCACTCCATATCTAATAATGAAGCACCTAATAATTCTGTCATGCTGTATCCTTTATTAAACGTAGCAGCATTCTTCATTTTATCTACTAAAGCAGTCGGGATTACTTCTCCTGTTTTATAGTGTTTAGCATAGTTTTTTAAGATTGATGGCTCGAAAGCAAAGTGCTCGTGGAATTGTGAAGGGAATTCTACGAAGTCACGTGATACATTAGTACCAGATAATGTAGGATAAGTTTGGTTAGCAAAGAATCCGTGAAGTGCATGTCCAAATTCATGGAACATAGTGATTACATTGTCTTGAGATAATAGAGTAGGTTGACCTTTTGCTGGTTTAGGGAAATTTCCTACATTATAAATAACAGGTAGTCTGTTTAGTAATTTAGACTGACCTACGATATTACTCATCCAAGCTCCACCGCGTTTAGAATCTCTTTGGTAATAGTCTGTATAGAATAGACCTACTTGACTACCGTCTTCATTAAAGATTTCGTATACTTTTACATCTTCTTGCCATACAGGGATGTCTTTACGCTCTTTGAAGGTTAGTCCATATAACTGCTTTGCCATATAGAACACTCCATTTTCAAGAACTGAATTCATCTCAAAGTAAGGTTTTAACTCATTTTGATTTAAAGCATACTTCTCTTCTCTTATTTTCTCCGCATAATAGTTCCAGTCAGCAGCTGTTAGCGTGAACGGATCTGCCTCCTTATTGATTAATGCTTGTATATCTGCAGCTTCTTCTTTAGCAGCACCTACAGCATATGGACTTAAGTCTTTAAGTATTTTAATAGCATTAGCAGGCGTAGTAGCCATTGTACCTTGTAGGCTCCACTCAGCATAGTTGTTAAATCCTAATAACTTAGCTTTTTCAGCGCGTTTTTTGACTAAAGTTAGTATCGTAGCCTTTGTATCATTGTCATCACCTTTCTCTGCTCTGATCCATGCTTGGTCAAATAATTTCTTTCTAGTCTCTTTATTCGTTAACTTGTCTAGATCAGGTTGTTGTGTTGTATTGTTTAACGCAATTAGGTACGTACCATCAGCTTGTTTGATTGACTTTAACTCATCTTCCGACAATCCAGCTAATTCTTCTTTTGTAAATTTAACACCACCTTGTTTTGTTGCAGCTAATAATTTGTCTCCAAATGTATTATTAAGTGTAGCGATGTCTTGGTTAAGCACTTTTAGCTTCTCTTTATCTTCAGCAGATAAATTAGCACCTGCTATCTCGAAGTTTTGATAATATACATCTAGTAGTCTAGCCTGCTCTTCATTTAAGTTAAGCGTAGCTATGTTATCGTGTAGTTTCTTGATTCGTTGAAACAGACCGTCGTTTAAGTAGATAGCATCATTATGCCCTGCAAATTTAGGCGCTAGTTCTGCATTGATTGCTTTTAATTCATCGTTAGTATGCGCTCCTGTTAGTAGGCTAAACACAGAACTCACTCTATCTAAAAGCTCACTAGAGCGTTCTAATGCTTCTAAAGTATTCTCAAAGGTTGGTTCTTCTTTATTTGCTACTATCTTATCGATAGCTTCCATCTGACGACGCATTCCCTCTACTAGTGCAGGTTTAAAGTCTTTGTTTGTGATCTTCTCAAAGTCAGCTGTAAAGTATGGAAGTGTACTTTCATTAAAGAAAGCATTACTGTCATTCCAATCTCCTGAAGAAGCTGCTGCATCTTTAGCTTTGTTACATGACATCGATAAGATTGAAGCACCTGCTACTACACCTAAAACGGTATTTTTGATTCTCATAAATATTAAGGTTATTGTTAGATTTGTTCAAATATAAATATTTTAGATTCGAATATAGGAAAGTAAATTAGGTATTACAAGTAGGTTTGGTGTAGTTTTGGGTATATGAAGTAAAAATACATTGTTTTATCTTGAATGGGTAGATTTATAATGATTTTTAATCACTTGTTGAGATTTTGATTGTATTTTTATCTTTGCAAAAGTTTTCTAATTAGAAAATTTGTTTTGAAGGAATAACCTCTATAAGAAGGATTAGATGAAAAAAGTATTAAGTATTGCATGTTGTTTATTGGTATACGGATCTGTAGTGGCACAAAGCACTCAGTTGCGAAGAGATGTTAGTGATAAATATGATGGAATAAGGGGAAAGGAGCTTATACAGAATTTCACTGAGGAAATTCGAAAGGACAATAATGAAGTGATTAAGTATACTAAAGTTAATCAGATTGAAGCAAAGGGAGTATATAAAGATGGGCGTTATTATCAGCTTAGAAGAATAGAAGGGCATAATCTACCTATATATTACAGTACTCAGAATGCTATGTCACGTAAGCTTACAGGAGTTAATGAGTTGATTAGAGGAGGTAGCTTACGCGTTAATCTACAAGGAAAAGATATGATTATCGGAGTATGGGATGGTCAGGCAGTTTTTGATAAACATATAGAATTTCAGGAAAACTATGGTAGTCGTGTGTTATTAAGAGATCATGCACCTAGTTTGAATTCATTATCTGGTGAAGAATTAGCTAATGCCATTCACGGTAAGGACCATGCAACACATGTAACAGGTACTTTGATAGCTAAAGGGATCTATGCCCAAGCTAAGGGGTTAGCACCAGAAGCTAAGGTATGGAGTTATGATTGGGACAATGATATTGTTGAGATGACTAGTGCTGCTCAGGAGGGATTATTAGTTTCTAATCATTCTTATGGTATATCTGCAATAGATGATAAAGGAAAACCTTTAGTACCACCTTCTTACTTTGGCTATTACAATAAAGATGCTCATCAACTGGATAAGATTACGTATTTTTCTCCCTATTATCAGCCTGTTATAGCTGCTGGTAATGATAGGAAAGATGCT
>JBOFGJ010001023.1:0-1300 GCA_051649065.1 Flavobacterium sp.
CTGTAGCGATTAGTTTAGTCGCTGTAATAGACTGGTCATTTACCTCTAATGTTACATCAGTTAGCACGGATCCTACTCCTCCTTGTATTGCAGAAATAGTAGTTCCTGACAAGATATTTCCCTTTTCTTGTAGCAAATCAGTTGTTAAGGGTTGATAACTAACAGCCCCCTTCTTACCTACTGTCGCTACAGACCCTTCTTTAGCATCCTCAGCATTAAGTTTTTGTGCTGTAACAGCCCCTTTAGCAAGGTGCTTATCTTTAATTCCTGATTTGTTAATAGTAATCGTTACTTTTTTATCCTTATCACCTATAAGTACATTCTCTCCACCTTCAACTAATACAGTCTGTTCTGCATCTCCTATAATATCTCCATTAAAAGCCTTGTCTACCGCATCAATTATAGGTACAAACAGTGTTCCTCCTGATCCATCAGTCGTTAATACTGCTCCTGCATCAATGCCTGCTGATCCAATCTTACCTGCTGTGATCGCATTATTCTCAATGTGTTTAGTCACAATCCCATTAGGTGCTACCTGTACTTTGACTCCTTTTAAAAGAGATCTTGATGCATCCCCTTCTATTTCTAAAGAGTTATCTGTTGACAATGCCTCTCCTTGTATCACACTTCCTATGGCTTGATATTTAACTGTTCCATCATTTTGAGCCACTGCTACAAACTGATTTTTTCCTTTTCCAGCCCATAGCTTCTCCTGTGTCACAGCACCATCTTTAATCTTAGATGCTAATACAGCATCTGCTTTAATATGCTCACTATCTATCGCATTCTTATCAATAGACAAACTAATATCTTGTAATACTGCTTTATCCACTGAAGTACCTTGATTTATAGATATTCCTATACCACTCAAGGCTCCTGATTGATTATCTAATACAGTAATTCTATCAATAATAGTTTACAGAACATCTTGTACATTTGTGTTTCCTGACCCGATAGTTGTATCATCTATGATAATATTACTCGCTCTAATATCCAATACTTTCAACTCCCCTTTTTTGTCAGAGAAAGTTATCAACCCCGGAGCGTTTTCTTTAATTGATAGTGTATTTGCATCAAAAGATATTCCTACTGACCCTTCAATAAACTTACCATCCTTATCAAAACAATCTTCGTTATAGTACACAAATGTTCCATCTTGTAAGTCCTTAATAAGAGTTACTGATTCATTAAGTGCGATTACATCCTTAATAATATCATCTGTAGCATCTACCCATTGTACATCTCCAGAAGTATTCGTAATTAGAAGTTGCCCTTGTACTCCAGGTTTTATCTTTTCTGT
>JBOFGJ010001024.1:0-1681 GCA_051649065.1 Flavobacterium sp.
GCTTTAATCACTAATATTGCTCTGTTTTGTATAATTCATTCTCGTTTACACGTTATCTGCAGATTTAAGTTATAAAAAAAACAAACTCTACCACAATGAAGTGATAGAGTCCGGTGTTTTTATGTGTTATACTGCAACAGACACTGTCTGTTGAATCCAGAATCAGCGATAGACATATAAACAAAAAGTAATTATCAAGATAGTTCTGAATTAGCGATACAAGCATACTATAGTATGGTTTTAGAACTAATGAAAGAACTATGAAGTAGAATTACTTTGTAGTATTTGGCTAACACTGATTGTGGGTTAAATCTATTTATCCTCTGCTAAATAAGCATATTTCTTTTGTCTGTTTTGCCACCTCTCTTCTGCAAATTGTCTCAAGTCAACAATCTTGTCCTTCTCATCCACAATCTCAAAGCCCAATAGCGTTTCTAAGATATCTTCCATCGTCACTACGCCATCTACTTCACCATATTCATTAACGACAATAGCGATATGCTCGTGATTCTCCTTCATCTTGTTCCAAGTAGTAATTACATTCAACTTTTCAGATACAAATAATATCTTTCTCTTGATGTCTTTTAACTTAACATCAAATCTATCCTCTGCCAAGTACTCAAAGGCAACTTCTCTCAATACATAGCCTGTGATATTATCTTTCGAATCGCTATATACTGGAATCCTTGAGAAATGCAACAGCTCTTTATTCTTTAAAAATTCTCTCAATGTCATCTCCTCATCAGCACTCACCATCATAATACGCGGCGTGTGAATCTCATCTATACGCACTGCATTTAGTTTAAATACGTTTTGGATAATCTTATTCTCTTTTACTGCGATAATCCCCTCTTGTTCACCTATACTCGCTAAAATAGCAATCTCTTCTCTACTAGTAGACGACTCTGTATTCTTCTTGCTCAATCGCTTCGTTAAGAAAGACGACATCACCACTAAAGGGTAACTTACCATCATCATCACCGAAATAGTAGACGCCATAGATCCGTAGATCTCTTTTGCATAATTAGCACCTAATGTTTTTGGGATAATCTCTGTCAATACTAAGATCAACAAGGTTAATACAGCAGATACCACACCGAAATAAGCATCACCAAATACAATAGTAGCTTGTGCACCAACTCCTGCTGCACCAACTGTATGGGCAATAGTATTTAATGATAGAATAGCAGAAAGAGGCTTGTCGACATCTTCTTTTAATTCAATCATTTTTAAGGCTTTCTTATCTCCTGATTCTACCTTTGTTTTTAAGAATGAAGTGGATAAAGAAAGTAAGGTTGCTTCTGCGATAGAACAGATAAATGATACCGCTAAGGCAAGAAACAAGTAAACTAATAATAATGTCATGTATTTTTAAATATTTAGACAATATTACTCATTTAAACCACGTAATAAAACAAATAAATAATCAAAACATCCAAAATAAGCACTGAAACGTCAATATGAGTTACTGATATCTACGTACACTGCATCACATATCCACTAACTCTACTCTTCTCACAATAAAAGACATAACACAGTCCACCACTGCCATAATACACTTCGCCTCCCTCTACATCAGGCACTTCTGAGTCTAACTGCATAATAAACTGCATCTTCTCTCCACTAATAGGGCACGTTAATAAATCTGCATCCTGTATCCAAGTAGGCTCTCCCCCTATTC
>JBOFGJ010001025.1:0-1067 GCA_051649065.1 Flavobacterium sp.
TATATCGTGCCTTAGAGCGTGTAACTATTAATCGCAGTTTGGAACAGACCAAGGTAGTTGTAGAAGAAGATACTACAGGCTTTGATCAAGTGATAGGAAAGTCTCAAGCGTTTATGGCTGCTATTCATTTGGCAAAAAGAGTAGCTCCTACTAACGCTACGGTATTATTGACTGGTGAAACAGGGACGGGAAAAGAAGTATTCGCTCAAGCAATACACCGTGCAAGCACAAGAGCAAAGCACAACTTCGTCGCTCTAAACTGTTCTGCTTTTAGCAAAGATCTGTTAGAAAGTGAATTGTTTGGTCATAAAGCGGGTTCTTTTACTAATGCGACTAGAGATCAAAAAGGATTGTTTGAAGAAGCACATCAAGGAACAATCTTCTTAGATGAGATAGGAGAGATGCCTATAGAGCTTCAGGCTAAGTTACTCCGTGTGTTAGAAACTGGAGAGTTTTTAAAAATAGGGGAAACTAAACCAACTAAAGTAGATGTACGTATTATAGCAGCTACGAATAGAGATTTCGAAAAAGAGATAAAAGAAGGGCACTTCAGAGAGGATTTGTACTATCGTATTTCTGTATTTGAAATTGGGCTACCTGCTTTGCGTGAGCGTATAGATGATATTCCTCTGTTGGCTGAACGCTTTAGAAAACAGTTTACAGAAGAACAACGCAGTATTGTAACTTCTATATCTAAGGAGACTTTAGAAGCTATGAAGCTTTACTCTTGGCCTGGTAATATCAGAGAGTTACGCAATGCTATGGAACGCGCTATTATCTTGTGTATGAACACTTCGCTTCAGGTAGAGGATATGCCTTATGAAGTACAACAAAAGTATATACCTACGGGGGAGAAGAATACTGCTTTGGATTTAGCAACAGTAGAAAAATTACATATCCAAAAAGTGTTACAACACACCAATGGCAACAAGACCAAGACAGCCGAACTGTTAGGTATCGCTTTAACGACTCTATATCGTAAAATGACTGAATATAATATTGGTTAATATAAATTGGTCTAAAATGACCAATTCTTACAAATAGGCTTAAAAAGGCCAATTTTTATA
>JBOFGJ010001026.1:0-1616 GCA_051649065.1 Flavobacterium sp.
TATAGAAGGGGCACGTATTCGTCTAAGACCTATTCTGATGACTTCGTTTGCGTTTATTTTTGGATTATTACCACTGATGATGGCGACAGGAGCAGGAGCATTGAGTAATAAGTCAATTGGTACAGCAGCGGTAGGAGGAATGTTAATCGGTACGCTGATTGGAGTATTAGTTATCCCTTCATTATTTGTTGTATTCCAGGCGTTACAAGAGAAAATAAGTGGAGCTCCTGTACAAGAAGAAGAGTAAGTGTAATTATAAAGTGAGAAACGTATAAGTGTATCTAAGGGTGCACTTATACGTTACACAATGACTTAAGTCAATGCGATAAATCAGAAGAATCATGAAATGGACATATAAAATATATATAGGTGCTCTAGCTATAGGGATGTTGGCCTCATGCCAATCCACACAGAGTTATCAGCACTTAGATATTGCTGCAAAAGAGCTTTATCGAGATACCCAAGAAGGGGACACATTAAGTATAGGCATAATGTCTTGGCAAACTTTATTTAAGGATGCAAAGCTACAAGAGCTAATAACAGAAGGAATAGAAAATAACCTAGACCTGAAGATGGGAATAGAAAGGCTACATGCTTCTGAAGCGTTATTAAAACAATCTAAAGCTGCGTTCTTACCTGATCTAAGTATAGGAGGAGGGGTGAAGAGATCAAGATTATCTTATCCTCAGGGTTTTGGTTTTGTAAAAAATGCTACGCAGTATGATGTATTCGCTAATACTTCTTGGGAAATAGATGTATGGGGAAAATTAGCGAGTAGCAAGCGTGCTACTTATTACAGAATGTTACAGTCTGATGCAGGACAAAAAGCAGTGCAGACTCAGATAGTCGCTCAGATAGCAGATTATTATTATCAATTATTAGCGCTAGATCAGCAAGTAAGTATCATAGAACAAACAATAGTGAATCGTAAAGAGGATGTCACTGTTATGCAAAAACTGAAAGAATCTAATGTAGTAACTGGTGCTGCAGTGGTGCAAAGTGAGGCTAACTACTATGATGCAGAGGCTACTCTACCTGGTGTGAAACGCCAAATCAGAGAAGTAGAAAATGCATTGAATGTTCTATTAGGTAAACCTGTAGGAACAATAGATAGAGCTAACTTACCAGTACAAGAACTACCTATAGAACCAAGTATAGGGATACCTGCACATCTACTAAAGAATAGACCTGATGTGATGGCAGCTGAGTATGAGTTGGCCGCTTACTTCGAAGATGTGAATGCTGCGAAGAGAGCGTTCTACCCTTCATTAAATATAACAGGAGGCGCGGGATTTTCTAGTTATGAGTTTAAAGATTGGTTTACTTCTACAGGATTGTTTGCTAATATAGCAGGGGGCTTATTACAACCTATCTTTAATAAAAGACAAAACAAAACAAGGTTAGAGATAGCGAAAGCAAGTTATCAAGAGAAAGTGCATAACTTTCAAAAGACTATGTTAGTAGCAGGGCAAGAGGTGTCTGATGCGCTATATGCTTATGAGATGGCTGGTGAACAGCTGGCTATGAGACAACAACAAGTGGCTAAGTTGGCCTTAGCTGTTGATTATACGAAGAAGCTGTTAGTATATCATTCATCAACAAATTATACAGATGTA
>JBOFGJ010001027.1:0-7202 GCA_051649065.1 Flavobacterium sp.
TCAATAAATTCGTGATGGTTTCTACTGATAAGGCAGTTAATCCTACTAATGTGATGGGGGCGACTAAGCGTGCAGCAGAATTATACGTAACGAGTTTGAAAGATAATGGTGTAACAAGTTTTATCGTTACTCGTTTTGGTAACGTATTAGGCTCAAATGGATCTGTTATTCCTTTATTTAAACGTCAGATAGATGCTGGAGGGCCATTGACTGTTACACATCAAGATATTACTCGTTTCTTTATGACTATCCCTGAAGCCTGTCAATTAGTGTTAGAGGCTTCGATTATGGGTCATGGAGGTGAGATATTCGTGTTTGATATGGGAAAATCAATGAAGATATTTGATTTAGCCAAACGTATGATTCGATTAAGTGGATATAGTTATCCAGAAGATATTGATATTAAAATTACTGGATTAAGACCTGGTGAAAAGATATTCGAAGAGCTTTTAGCAAATGATGAGAATACTGTAAAAACCCATCATGAAAAAATAATGATCGCCAAGGTACGTAATCAAGATATTAATACGATTAGAACTAATTTAGAAATAATGTGTAATTATGTCTGTCAGAATGAAGGACAGGAGGATGTAGAGGACTTGGTAAGACAGTTAAAAAATATAGTACCGGAATTTAGATCTCAAAACTCTCGTTTTGAATGCTTAGATAAAGTAGAAGAATGTTCAGCTCATTAGCTGAACATTTTTTTTGTAGTATAGTTTGATCGAATAATCTATCATACTTTCTATATAGTTGTTTTATGTTGTAAAAGGTAGTGCGTTATATTCGATTTTTAAGATGGTTTATTTAGGACATGGTATTCTTGTAAGCTAATCAAATTAGCAGTTAGTATACCTGCTTAATCTGGGTTAAAATAAGAATATAGTGCAAAAAAAAAGGAACTGCTATAAACAGTTCCTCTTCTATATAAATTGAATTGGTATATATTAAATATTGAAAGAAGCTTTGATATCTTCTATTCTGTCTAATTTTTCCCAAGTAAACAACTCTACTTCGATTTCTTTAGTTTCTCCACCTGGTCTAGTGAATACCTTAGTTACCGTCTGTGGTTTACGTCCCATATGTCCGTAAGCAGCTGTCTCACTATAGATAGGGTTTCTAAGTTTAAGGCTAGTTTCAATGAAATAAGGTCTTAAATCGAATAACTCACTTACTTTCTTAGCAATCTCTCCATCTGTTAGGTTAACATTACTAGTTCCATACGTATTGATGTATAAACCTGTAGGTTTAGCTACTCCGATAGCATAAGATACCTGAACTAATACTTCGTCAGCTACACCTGCAGCGACTAAGTTCTTAGCGATATGTCTAGTTGCATAAGCAGCACTACGGTCTACTTTACTTGGATCTTTTCCAGAGAATGCACCACCACCGTGAGCTCCTTTACCACCGTAAGTATCTACGATAATCTTACGTCCTGTAAGACCAGTATCTCCGTGAGGACCTCCGATAACGAATACACCTGTAGGATTGATTAAGTACTCTATTTCTTCGTTGTTTTCAAATAAGTATTTGTATTGAGGGTATTTATTTAATACACGTGCAATCAATACTTCTCTGATGTCTTTTTCTATTTGTGCTTGCATTGTTTTCTCTGCAGCAATTTTAGCCTCAACTGAGTTGTCCACTGGTTTGATGAAATCATCATGTTGAGTAGAAAGAACGATAGTAACGATTCTGATAGGAGTGTTATTATCATCATATTCTAAAGTAACTTGACTTTTCGCATCAGGTCTAAGGTAAGTAACTTCAGTGTTCTCTCTTCTGATAGCTGCTAATTCTTGTAGTAGTTTATGAGAAAGGTCTAAAGCTAAAGGCATATAATCCTCAGTTTCTTTAGTAGCGTAACCAAACATCATTCCTTGGTCACCAGCTCCTTGTTCTTCAGGACTCTTTCTATCCACACCTTGATTAATATCTGCAGATTGTTCATGTATAGCAGATAAGATACCACATGAGTTAGCCTCGAACATATATTCACTTTTCGTATAACCAATGCGTTTGATTACATCTCTAGCGATCTGTTGTACGTCTAAGTATGTATTTGATTTAACTTCACCAGCTAAGATAACTTGTCCAGTAGTAACTAATGTTTCGCAAGCTACCTTTGAGTCTTGGTCAAATGCTAAAAAATTGTCGATTAAAGCATCAGATATTTGGTCAGCAATTTTATCTGGATGTCCTTCACTTACTGATTCAGATGTAAAGTAATAAGCCATAATAATTATTTTTTATAAATTAAAAATAGAGGAAATGGCTAAAGGGGAAGTATGAATTTCTGCTTTAGCATTTTTTACCGAGGTTGCAATCAGTACAAATTCTTCCTCCTGTTATTTTGTGTTGCAAATGTATTAACTATTTTAATATAGAAGCAAATAATTTCGTATTTTATATTTATGTTAACTTTTAATAATGATATTAAGTAATTGATATAGCTGGTTTTAGTCGTTTAAATTATTTAAAAATTCTTTCTATTTAAAAATAGTAGTATGAACTGTCAACATATTCTAATAACTACGGGAGTTCTATTCCTTTTGCTTCGTTTAGAAAGTAATGTTAGAGTATGGAAGGTTGGTTTTGTGTTAAATAGTGTTTATGAATTGCTTTATTGATAAAAATCTGTTCAAAAAATATTAATATGACATATTATATTGATTGTTTTGTATTTTTGTCAACAGTTTAGAATTATAAACAACAATTAGAATGAGACTACACAACATAGAAGACCAAAAATCACTTACACCACAGTTAGCACTTTCTTTTTTAACTGAAGGGAATAAACGCTTTGTGGAAAACTTAAAAGCTCATAGTAATTTATTAGAACAAGTTAACTCTACTAAAGAAGGACAATTTCCATTCGCTATTATACTTAGCTGTATCGATAGCCGTACTTCAGCAGAGTTAATCTTCGACCAAGGATTAGGAGATATATTCAGCGCTCGTATAGCTGGTAATGTTTTGAATGAGGATATTATCGGATCAATGGAGTTCGCCTGTAAATTGGCAAATAGCAAGCTTATTATGGTATTAGGTCATTCACATTGTGGGGCTATTACAGGAGCATGTAAAGGGGCTAAACTGGGGCATTTAACTAATCTGTTAGCTAAAGTAGAGCCATCTATAGATTATGTAAAAACAAATAATAGCGACTTAGATATTCACTCTAAAGAAGCAGTGGATTTAGTAGCTTATCACAATGTAGAATATACCATCGACCATATCCTTAGCACAAGTACAGTATTAAGTGAGATGTATGAAGCTGGAGAGATAGGTATCGTAGGTGCATTTTATAAAGTAGAAACAGGAGAGGTAAACATCGTAAAAGAGATGTTTATTGATAAAAAATAGAACTATGGCACATAGTGAGTTTTACAAAAAAATATTAGAACGCAATAGAGAATGGGTAGAGGATAGACTATCAGTTAATCCTAACTATTTTAAGCGACTATCAGAGAAGCAGACTCCTCCGGTGTTATGGATAGGTTGTTCGGACAGTAGGGTGCCTGCTAATGAGATTATCGGAGCTGAACCAGGTGATGTATTCGTACATCGTAATATCGCTAACATGGTCATTCACTCAGATATGAATATGCTAAGTGTGCTAGACTATGCAGTTAATATCTTAAAGATTAAAGATATTATCGTGTGTGGGCATTATGGCTGTGGTGGTGTGTTAGCTGCTATGAAGAATGAGTCATACGGATTAATCGACAACTGGATACGCCATATCAAGACTGTTTATAGACTACATAATCAGGAACTAGATCAGATAGATGACGAAGTGGCTCGTTTTAATCGCTTTGTAGAACTTAATGTACATGAACAAGTCTATGATTTAGCAAAGACCTCTATCGTACAAGAGGCTTGGGCTCGTAATCAGGATTTGAGTATACATGGTTGGGTTTACGGACTTAACTCTGGGTATGTTACAGACTTAGGTGTAAACCTGATGAATAATAACGATCTAGATGAAGTATATCAACTTCGTTTTAAGAAGATATAACTTTAGTCATCTGTATTTTCATTAAATGATGAAGGTAATAAGGATGGGATAAACCTTAGTAAAATAGGCAATAGAATAGTCCCTCCTGGCAAAATAAAGATAGCAAGAGAAGGGATGGTTTTAATAACTTCAATAGTTTGTTTTTTAACCATCTTTTTTTCTTCCTTATCTAAATCTCTATGCGTAGAGTCTACTAATAGCTTCATAAGTTGCGTATTCTTTTGCAACTCTTTTAGTAGTCTTCCTTTGTTTCTAGTAAGTAAAAGTTCTATATAACTACTAGAATTCTTAATCACATTGTCGAATAAGTTACTAGAACGATAATAGTGATAATCATATTTATTTTTAACGAGTACTATAGTGAAGTAGAAGATACTCTCTTTTAGTTTATCTTCATTGTATAAAATAGTAGAATAGGGTGCTTGACTGAAATCCGGTAACTCAATTTCTTGTGCCTCATTATCCCATGAGTTACATACTATATAATCAATAATAAAATTACTTTCAAAGTTGATACTAGGCCTCAATTTGATAGGGTCTGTATCCAGTGACTTATTAGATTCTAAAAAGTTGATTAGTTGTAAATCCTTTTTATTAGGTTGATTTTGATTCTTTTTAAACGAAAGGGTAATCTCTTTTAGTTGTTCTATAATATGTTGCGTAAATACATTAGGATCAATTTTTTCATTGATATAAGCTTCAAACGCAAGTATATCAATGAATAATAAAATCATATTAAGTACAAAATCATTGCTCTTAGACTCAGAGAAAAAATGTTCTTTACAGCGTATAGAGAATATATTCTCTAGTTTACTATACGGGTTCTTATCGTTAAAAAAGTCAGTTATGATATTAGTCTTATGCGGAATAAGGATATCGTAGAAGTTTATTAGCGTCGTTATGAATTGATCTGTATCATCTGACCTCAGGTGAATATTAAATACTTTCTCTAAGAGTTGTAAGTAGCATATCTTAGACAGTTCTTCTTGCGTATATTTAAAGTTTTTATAGATATCAGGAAGTTCAGCTATATCAATGATACCATAGCTAAACCCTATTTTTCTGACCATAGTAGAGATATCCTCACTATTATCAGAAGCGAATATTTGATATTGGTTTTTCTCTGTAAAGTACTTTTTTATCCAGCCGTTAGTAGATGGGTTCATGCGAGTTTAATTAAAAAAAAAGTGATGGTTATTAGCCATCACTTACAGTTTACCATTTAACTTGTTTTTCTATAGCTTTGATCATTTCTGATGCGATATCTAAATTTGTAGCCCCTTCGATTCCTTCTAATCCAGGTGAAGAGTTTACTTCTAGCAATAGAGGACCTTTAGCTGAACGGATTATATCAACACCCGCTACTTTTAGGTTCATTGCCTTAGCCGCTCTAATTGCTATTTTCTTTTCTTCAGGAGTTACTTTGATTATAGAAGCAGTACCCCCTAAGTGTATATTTGCTCTGAATTCTCCAGGAACAGCCTCACGTTGGATAGCAGCAACTACTTTTCCGTCTATAACGAAACAACGGATATCTTTACCATTTGCTTCCTTAATAAACTCTTGAACTAAGATGTTAGCGTTAAGACTTTTGAAAGCATTGATAACACTCTCAGCAGCTTTTTTCGTTTCTGCTAATACTACACCTTTTCCTTGAGTACCTTCTAATAACTTTACGATTAGTGGACTTCCACCTACCATCTTGATTAAGTCATTCGTATCTAAAGGCGAATTGGCAAAACCAGTAGTAGGGATGTCTATTCCGTTATTTAATAATAACTGTAGTGAGAATAGCTTATCTCTAGACTGTGTGATAGCAGCAGCATTGTTAAGACTGTATACTTTTAGCGACTCGAAGTGACGTGTTAATGCACATCCGTAGTACGTCATACTAGGGCGAATACGTGGAATCACGGCATCAAAGTCATTTAATATTCTACCACCTCTATAGTGAATCTCTGGTTGATTAGCATCTAGTTTCATATAGCAGTACTTAAGATTAAGGAAGTGCATCTCGTGCCCTCTTAATTCACCAGCTTCTATAATTCTTTTATTACTATATAATTCAGGATTACTTGCTAATAACCCAATGCGAAGACCTTTTTTATCTGTTTTAGGTTTAGTATAGTATTCTTCTAATTTTTCGTTAGTAGGCTGACCTAATAAGAAGTGTTTCTCTGGGTCTACTAATACACGACCACCCATAGCTTCTCTACCTAATAGCATTCTATATCCCATAGAATCTCTATTAGTCAAGGTTAATTCTATTAACCAAGTAGTGTTATCGATAGATATCTCAGTCTGGATAACATATCTAGATTCTCTAGTTCCGCTAGAACTTTTGACAATTCTTTTGTCCACTACTTTGGATTCACAATGGATAATTGTTTTTCCATTGTTTTGAAGAGGATTGACATCAAATTTAACCCACTTCTCACCATCTTTCTCAAAAGGAACAATGTTTATAGCATGTAGTGCAGATGTCTTAGCACCTGAATCAACTCTAGCTTTAATAGCAGGGATATTTAAAGTAGAAAAAGAACACCATTCTTCACTACCAACAATAACTTTGTCTAACATATAATAATAAAAATCTAATGCGAATGTACTGTATTAAATATAATGCTTTTATATGACAATGAAAAAAAATATAAAATTTAATGATTTCGCAACATATTATAGATGTGATAAGAAGAAGTATAGTGGAGTGGGGGTTTCGTTCGCACCCTTATTTTGTTTTAATAATTATAGGTGAGGAAGCAGTATTATTGGATACCTAATTTGACTTATACTTAGAAGGTGTAGTTATAGTCTCAACGAGTTTACAATCTAATGAGGTAATTTAGGAATTAACGGCCAGCGATACAGTATAGCTTAAAATCTCTTATTCTGACTTTTTTTAGATAGAGCTGCAATCTTAGTATATAATCAGATGTTCTTTTATGCATATAGTTTTTAGCCATATCAAAGAGCTCTGTTTAGATATTGCTTCTCAAAATAGTTTATATTTTTTCTTTATTCACCACTTCTTTATAGGATAGAATCAATTTTAGCCTTTCTAAAGAGGCTGTTTTTTTATATCACCCCTGTATAAAGCCTCTAGAATACCTTTAGTGCACTTTTTTTACATGCTTTTTTTTATTACTTATTAAGCTAATGTGTTGATATTTAGTTGTTT
>JBOFGJ010001028.1:0-1574 GCA_051649065.1 Flavobacterium sp.
CTCTGCCATCTTCTAACTATCAAATCAAAGATTATAAAAGAGCTAAAGTACAAAAGATAGGTTATGTGTATTTTTCACCTGACAAAAGCTATTACAGTGTTCCTTACCGTTATATAGGTCATCATACTACGATTCATTACACCAATACCACAGTTGAAGTTTATTACAATCATATACGCATAGCTCTGCATAAACGAAATTCTGCCAAGGGATCATATAACACAACGAAAGATCATCTATCAAGTGCACATCAATACTACACTAGTTGGAGTCCAGAATTCTTTAAAAAGCAAGCGCAACTTCATGGCGAGAATGTAGTGAAATGTATAGAGAGAATACTTGATAATGTTGAATATCCTGAAATAGGGTATAAACGAGTTATGGGAGTAATACAGCTACATAAAAGCTATGGTTCAGATAGATTAGAAAAGGCCTGTGAACTTGCTTTAAAAGAGAATATAGCAACTTATACTCACATTAAAAACATCCTTCATCACAAGATGGATCTCAATCAAGAAACAATACAACAACTTGGTGCAGATACTCCTCATATCCCTTCACATACCAATATTAGAGGTGCTTCTTCTTATCAATAAATTTTAATAATTAATTATATGGATAACAATCAGACTATCGAAAAACTAAAAGCAATGCGATTAAGCGACATGGCTTCATTACACAACAGACACATGAAAGACAACACAGTCACATCTTTTACCATAGATGAATATATTGCTTTATTAACAGACCATGAGTATGAAAACAGACAGAATAGAAAAGTAGAAAGATTAATTAAACAAGCTAATTTTAGGCAAAATGCTAGTATAGCTGATATTAATTATACCCATAATAGAGATCTTGACAAAAATGCTTTTAATAGGCTAACGACCTTAGATTTTATACTGAAAAAACAGAATATTATTTTAACTGGAGCCAGTGGAGTTGGTAAAAGTTATCTTGCTCAAGCCTTAGGACATCAAGCTTGTCTTATGGAATATAAAGTACTTTACTTTAATACAGCCAATCTATTTAACCTGCTAAAATCAAGTAAAATAGATGGAACTTATCAAAGAGAAATCAAGAAAGTACTTAAATGTGACTTGCTTATTTTAGATGACTTTGGACTACAACCTTTTGATAATCTGATTAGAGAAGCGCTTTTTGATATCGTCGATCAAAGGTATAATCAAGCTTCTATTATTTTATCCTCACAAATACCTGTAGCTGCTTGGTATCCTTTAATCGGGGAAAATACTATTGCAGATGCGGTTCTTGATCGAATCGTCAACTCTTCTCATAGAATAGATCTTAATGGAGAATCAATGAGGAAGACAAACTTTTAGCGTTTGAAATAACTTTTTTTGTATTATTGTATAACTTTTTAAAGTGGCACCATTTGACCGAAATAGGTGGCACGGTCTGACCGAAATAACCAAAAAATGTAGAAATATGAGAGTTTATTTTATATACGTATTGTTTATTTTAGTCTTTTTATCTTGTAAAAGAAGGGATTTTCAAAGGGAATTTAATTTTATAGTATCAGAAGATTTAGTCATAGATACTTCACACAGTAT
>JBOFGJ010001029.1:0-1492 GCA_051649065.1 Flavobacterium sp.
GATCATCCTAAATATGTAGAATGTGGAGATCAGATCCTTAGAAACTTCTTAAACGGATTAGTTATCCACTTAAGAGGTACTAAAGAAAATCCTAAAAACCCAACGGAAGTACTTACATCTAATAAAGCTGAAGTAAAACCTTTTAAAGAACAGAAGAAAACTGAGAATAAAGGGAAATCTTATGCTAAGCCTACTAACAAATCTGCAGACAATAAAAAGAAAAGCACTTTCAATAAAAAAGATTTACCAAAATCTCCATTAGCTGGAATTAAATTCAACAATGGTAAGAAATCAAAATAACAAAAAAAGCTATTCAGTAAATTGAATAGCTTTTTTTTCATCCCCTCTTGATCTTCTCAGAAAAAAGATCTAATAAAAAAGGCGAACTCAGTGAGTTCGCCTTTTTCTATACCTTATAATCAATTATGATAAAGCAGCTTTAACTTGATCTGCAGCTTCTTGGAAAGCGATAGCAGATAAGATTGGCATACCAGATTGATCAATAATTTCTTTTGCTAATTCAGCATTTGTTCCTTGTAAACGAACAATGATTGGCACTTGAATATCATCACCCATGTTTTTGTAAGCATCAACAACACCTTGAGCAACACGGTCACAACGAACAATTCCTCCGAAGATGTTAATCAAAATAGCTTTTACGTTAGGATCTTTTAAGATAATACGGAAAGCGATTTCAACACGTTTAGCATCAGCAGTTCCTCCTACGTCTAAGAAGTTAGCAGGTTCGAAACCAGCATACTTAATTAAATCCATAGTAGCCATTGCTAATCCAGCTCCATTAACCATACATCCAACAGTACCATCTAAATCTACGTAGTTTAATCCAGCTTCTTTAGCTTCTACTTCGATTGCTCTTTCTTCAGTTGTATCTCTGTATTCAGCGTATGTTTTTTGTCTGTATAATGCGTTATCGTCAAGAGTAACTTTCGCATCAACAGCTAAAATCATATTATCTGAAGTTTTTAATACTGGGTTGATTTCAAACATAGAAGAGTCACTTCCGATATATGCTTTGTATAAAGCATCAACGAACTTAACCATTTCTTTGTGTGCATTTCCAGATAATCCTAAGTTAAAAGCAATTCTTCTAGCTTGGAATCCTTGTAATCCTACAGCAGGATCAATTTCTTCTTTAAAGATTAAGTGTGGAGTATGCTCAGCAACTTCTTCAATATCCATTCCACCTTCAGTAGAATACATAATCATGTTACGTCCTTTAGCTCTATCAAGTAATACAGACATGTAAAACTCACTAGTTTCGCTTTCTCCTGGGTAATAAACGTCCTCAGCAACTAATACGCGATTAACTTTTTTACCTTCTGGTGGAGTTTGCGGAGTAATTAAATCCATACCGATAATGTTACCAGCGATTGTTTTTACTTCGTCTAAGTTTTTAGCCAACTTAACTCCTCCTCCTTTACCTCTTCCTCCTGCATGGATTTGAGCTTTAATTACATACCAACTTGTTCCA
>JBOFGJ010001030.1:0-2750 GCA_051649065.1 Flavobacterium sp.
CAAACCATACGTCGATTAGGTCAGCCTCACGTTGCATTGGTTTTCCTGAAGGAGAAACTAATACGATACCATCTACGACATTCTTGTGTAAATCAACTTTATCATAGTTCTCTTCACTCATGTCACCTACTACAAATCCTTCAAATGGATTAGCCGTTTGAACACCAGCAGCTATAGATTTATCTATCTCTTTCATCAATTCTTCAACAGAACCGATAACTAATTCCTCAGTCTTGTCTTCTGTTCTCCAGATAGGCAATGGAATACCCCAATAACGAGAACGCGATAAGTTCCAATCATTAGCATTCTTAAGCCAGTTACCAAAACGTCCTTCTCCAGTCGCTTTAGGCTTCCAGTTCACTTCTTCGTTTAATTCAAACATACGGTCTTTCACTTCCGTAATCTTGATAAACCAAGAATCAAGTGGATAGTATAATACTGGTTTGTTCGTTCTCCAACAGTGTGGGTAACTGTGAACGTATTTCTCTACTTTGAATGCTTTATTTTCTTCTTTAAGACGAATAGCAATCTCAACGTCCACTGAACGCTCAGGAGCTTGTCCATCGTCATAATATTCATTTTTTACATACTTACCTGCTAAGTCACCCATTTCTTTTACGAAACGTCCTTGCAAGTCTACTAATGGTACAGCATTACCATCAGCATCTAAGATAAGCATAGCTGGCACCTCTGGTGTAGCCTCTTTAGCCACCTTAGCATCATCAGCACCAAAAGTTGGAGCCGTATGTACGATACCAGTACCATCCTCTGTAGTCACGAAGTCACCAGAGATAACTCTGAATGCATTCTCTGGAGTTTGATAAGGCAATACATATGGCAATAATTGCTCATACTTAGTGCCTACTAAATCAGCTCCTTTAAATTCTTTCACTACTAAGTAAGGAATCTTTTTATCATCTGCTTTATAAGCGTTTAATTCTTCTTCTGTCTCAACAGCAACAAACTTTCCAGCAAACTGTTTACCTACTAAAGGTTTCCCTAAAACTACATTAATTGCTTCTCCAGTATATTGGTTAAATGATTTAACTAATACATAGTCAATCTTAGGACCTACTGTTAACGCTGTATTTGATGGTAAAGTCCATGGAGTCGTTGTCCAAGCTAAGAAATGTACAGTACCAAACCCTTGTAAAAATACTGGCAAACTCTCGTCGATAGCTTTAAACTGTGCTACGATAGTGGTATCTGTAATATCTTTATATGCGCCTGGTTGATTTATCTCATGTGAAGATAAACCTGTTCCTGCTTTAGGTGAATATGGTTGGATTGTATAACCTTTATACATCAAATCTTTATCATAGATCTGCTTTAATAACCACCATACAGATTCCATATACTTAGGTTTGTAAGTTACGTAAGGATCATTCATATCAACCCAATAACCCATCTTTTCAGTTAGGTCATTCCATAGGTCAGTATAACGCATTACTGTACGCTTACACGCTTGGTTATATTCTTCTATAGTAATCTTCGTACCGATATCTTCTTTAGTAATTCCAAGTTCTTTCTCTGTCCCTAACTCTACTGGTAATCCGTGAGTATCCCATCCTGCTTTACGCTTTACTTGGTATCCTTTTTGAGTTTTGTAACGACAAAAAATATCCTTAATAGCACGAGCCATCACGTGGTGAATTCCTGGTTTACCATTTGCTGAAGGTGGGCCTTCGAAAAACACGAAAGGTTTATTATCCTCTCTAGTACTAATACTTTTTTCGAATATTGATTGTTCTTTCCAAAACTCTAGCATCTCTGATGCTACCCCTGACATGTCAAGATTCTTATATTCTGTAAATTTAGTGCTCATCGTTATTATTATAAATATTTTTTATTCAATTGCGCGAATTTAAGCAATTTACTCCAATATCCCTCTAATTAATTGGTAGGAAAAACATTAAAATTAGTCAGGAAGAGAAAACTTCCTTTAAAACTTCAAGTGAATTTGGTTTTCTAAACTCTGATAGATGTAATTCATAATAGCCAATTAACATAGTTAACAATAGTTTTCTATCTCCATTATTAAAGATTTTTTGGTCATTTGAGAAGCCCAATTCTAACAACTTTCTAAACAATAAAGTAGGTTTTTCATCAAAGCAACATGGTGAAAAACGATCCGTAAACACCCCTTCTTCATAATTAAAATACAGCTTTCCTTTTCCGTCTTGTGCAGGATAAAACCCGAAGTATTTAGTCAATTCCGTCATCAAAATCAAATGAAAATTAGCCACTTCATCATGGGTATCAAACCACAATAAAGCCGCCTCTAAAAAAGTAAAAAACTCCTTATCAACAACAGGCTCACGAAACACAGAATGCAATACCTCCCCAATAAAAATGGCTATACAATTCTTATTATAGTTATAATAAATATCATGATAGACCTGAGCGACTTTAATCTCTTTAAAATATTCTAGTCCCCCCTTGTTTTTATACACAAAATCTATTTCTAAAATAGTTAGTGGTTGAAAATAAGCCATCTTCTGAGCAGACTTGCCTTTAGCAAAGGCATTACGAACAAAGAAACTCACCATACCTACCTCCTCTGTAAAACACTTTACAATCAAACTTTTCTCTTGGTACTTTAAAGCACTTAATACAATCGCTTTACTTTTAATCTGCATTTAATTCCTCATTTAAGAATCTAAAATAGACATCTTGGTTTAATTGTTTGTAAAAATACCAAAATAACAATCAACTACCGATTCAAAAACATGTTTCTAAAACACCTTAAA
>JBOFGJ010001031.1:0-1067 GCA_051649065.1 Flavobacterium sp.
GGATATTAAGTTAGGTAGTGATTATATACTAAACAATAAAACAGTAGTATATAACAAGCAACCACATGATATTAAATTAAATACGACACCAATTGCTCCATTAGCAGTTAAATATGAAATATATGATTCTTCAAATAAGGAAATTCCTGAGGCTATAAATATTGGAGAATATACTGTAAAAGCAATAATTAGTGGATGTGGGGCAGATGAAATCAAAAAAGCTACTTTAAGTATTACTTCTGTATTAAAAGTTACTACTAGTAAAACAGATGTGAGCTGTAATGGAGGTAGTGATGGAACAGCAAGTGTAAGTGTTTTAGGAGGAACAACACCATATCGTTATGTATGGAGTACTGGAGCAACTACTCAAAGTATCACAGGATTAGCTGAAGGTACTTATACTGTGACAGCAATAGATGCTAATAATTATGCTAGCACAGAAACATTTACTGTTATACAACCTACAGCTTTAACTGCTATTACTAGTAAAACAGATGTAAGTTGTAATGGAGGATCTAATGGAACAGCTACAGTAATTCCTTCAGGAGGAGCAGGTGGTTATACTTATTCATGGGCTCCGAGTGGCGGAACTGCTGCTACCGCTACAGGATTAGTACCAGGTATTTATACTGTAACAGTAACTGATGCTAATGCTTGTGTAATAACACGTACATTTACTATTACACAACCTACGGCTTTAACAGCTACTATGTCTCAGACTAATGTAAGTTGTAATGGAAGATCTGATGGAACAGCAAGTGTAACTACTTTAGGAGGGACAGGTACTTATACTTATTCATGGTATCCGAGTGGAGGAACTGCTGCTACCGCTACAGGATTAGCACCAGGTATTTATACTGTAACAGTAACTGATGCTAATAGTTGTACTACAACAGCAACAGCTATTATTACAGAACCTAATGTAGTACAAACACCTAAGGTGACTAGTAGTAGTGTTAACTATAAATATGGAGATAGTGCAACTGCATTAGTCGCTACCAATGATTCTAATCATACTCTAAAATGGTATGAAGGAGATAATAAAACACTGTTAACTAAAGTTCCAT
>JBOFGJ010001032.1:0-3065 GCA_051649065.1 Flavobacterium sp.
AATTCAAGGACAATACTTAGAGATTAGTTGGTAAAAGTGGTGTTTTGTCGAAGGAATCTCCTTGTATACTCCTCTCATTGTCCTTTATAGTGGTATGTATACTTCTATAGTCGATTACTATTGAGGCTTTTAGTTTTTATTAAGGAGAGCTTGTTTCGTGTTTTATAAAATAGATCATAACTATATTGGTATATTTACTTATTAAATTAATGGAATGAAAGAAGCGAAGCTATACTATTACGGGGCTAGCATGGGGAGAAGTACACTTATAGTCGGAAGTATAAGTGTAATTATGGGCTTATTACTGAGTTATTTTATCCTTAGAGATGTTTCGCTTAGTATTGAGTTGTTAATAGAGTTTTGGCAGATGTCGTTACTTCTATTGCTATTTATCGGCATGGGCATTAAATTAATTTATTCAGGGAGTATTCTGTTTAAGAAATATAAAAACAAGGTTGTATTACTTCGGTTGACACCTGACAGTATAATAAATTATGAACGCAATATTATCCTAAAGTGGATTGATATTGAAGATATAGTCTATATTGGATTTCGCAATAAACACGGTATAGGTGTTAAGATGATTAATGAAGAAATGTTGTTTAATCAGCTTCCTATACATAAGAGAGTATTTTATCGCATTTTTGGACTTGGATTATTAGATGTTCTTTCTGGTGAATATATTGAAGGAAACGGAAAATTGGTACAACAAGAAATAAAGGATTACCACGAGCAGACTAAATAAGCACCGTGTTAGTAGTTGTTTTTGATGTCAGAAAAGTATGTTTTTGTTTGTCCTATTATCTGTGTTTGTGATCGGAATGTATAGTTGTAATGAGAAAGGAAAAGCGAAAAAAGTGTACACCACTGACAATTTAATTGGAACAAGGGAGCTCGCTTGGACGAAGACTTACGACAGAGAAGTGAAATTCCTTGAAGATATTGTGCCTACAGATGATTATGAGTGTAGAGGAAGGAATGCTTATTACGAGTTTAAGCGATGAGGAATTAGTAGTTATGACTACACTACCTAACCCTGTTGAGGAGAACAAAATACAGTTAAGTATGTAGGATTAGGGTATAAGAGAGTGAAGTAGATTGCTTTTATGATAATGTGTCTGTACATTGATGTTTATTGAATATATGTGGTGTTAATTATATATGTTTTTTGTTAATAGACTTGTTTTGAATAAAATACATTAACTTTAATGTTAAAAAAACAGATGATTATGGAAGAAAAGAATTATAGAATCTACGGACAAACTTTTAAAGAAGAGCTGTTGATCAACTTTATTGGTTTAGCTATAGGTATAGTAGCTTTTATTGTTTTCTGTTTATTGTTTGGCGGTTTTGCTAAGACAATTGATAAGTTGGATGAAATGTTCATATTCTTTGCCGTTGCTTTGACTATTGGAGGATTGGTACTTAGCTATTACTTATTTAAGAAGAAGTATTGCGACTTTTGGGAAGTGAGTATTATGGGAGATAATTTGAGGATAAGTTATAAAGATCGTGTGATAAATTTGTCTCCTAGTGAGATTCGTAGAGTTAAATTAGTAGGTAATACTATGATTAGAGATATAGCGATAAGTGCTGGTGATAAATCAGTAAGGATTAGGCTGGGATTCTTTAGAGATAAAAAAGGAGTAGCACATAAGATAGAGGTGATGAAAGGGGCTTATAATCTGATGTTGGATTTATGCACTTTTTTTGAAGAGCATAACTTTAATAAGAGAGATAAGAAAAAATCTTTTCATCAAGCTGATGTAATGTTTATTGTTTATACCAATAAATAGAATTGATGATTTTGTAGTAAAGAGGAGTATTTAATAATATAAAGACGTCGATATGGCTATAAAGAAGATAGTATATTACAGCTTAGGTAAGATTATTAAGCTATTGCTAGCTAGTATCGTGTTTCTGTGGATAGGAGGATATTTTGACTATACCTTTTTTATTAAAGGAGATACTCCTTGGTCTGAGATAAGAAAGAGTGTGCCCTTACTGTTTGTTTTTATTTTTCTCAATATGTTTACTGTATATGGGGTTCTTTATCTAGTCGAATCCATTAAGGCGTTGAGTAGATATTTAGGAAATCATGCTTTGGCAGAAATAGATGATGTGAGATGTGTGAATGAGACATACGGTGTACTAGTAAAGTGGGAGGATATAAAGAGCCTTAGAATCGCTTATTCTTCAATGACTAAATCAGAAGAGATTAGAATTGTATTATTTGAACCTCATGATAATAGGACCAAACTATCTTTAATGTTAAAGATGGTTATTAATTTGTTCAGTAGAGATAATAGTGTGTTTCTCGATAATAGATTTATATCTAAGAATGAGTTAAGGGCAGTGTATGCTTTTATGATTAATATTGCAAAAGAAAAAGGTGCGTCTGTACTCTGATGTCAGTTGTGTTATGGGTGTAAAGTATTACACCTGTACTATCTATAGTTTGACACGCAAGGTATTGCGTCTGTACTTTGATGTTAATTGCCGATATACTGTAAACTGTTAACCAATCTAATACATTGGAAAGTTAAGACTGAACACAGTCTTGTCTTCTCGTCTGTGGTATGTCAGATATCCGTTATGCATCTCCACGATGTTCTTAGATAAGGGTAGTCCAATACCTGCACCTTCTTCTCGAGTGGTGTAAAATGGGATAAATATCTTTTCTTTAATCTCAGGTAAGATACCAGCTCCACTATCTTCTACATCTATACAGATACGGTTATTCTTTTCGTATAGATTGATATTAATCTCTCTTATTTCTTGTTTAGCAGTAGCGTGTATTGCATTAGTCAGTAGATTGATAAATACCTGTTCCATTTGTTTAGCATCCCATTCTACAGTAGTCTGTAGAGAGAAATCTGTGTGCACAGTGATTTTGTTCTGTTTAAAGAGAGGCATTAATGTCTCCACGCTTAACTGAAGTATGCGCTCTGGGGCTACTACCTGTTTTTTAGGAGAAGCTAACATAGTCAGTTTTCTATAGTTGTCTATAAACTGCTGTAAGTGATCTGTACGATTAACGATGGTGTTAATACTAAGTTTAATAT
>JBOFGJ010001033.1:0-2428 GCA_051649065.1 Flavobacterium sp.
TTACCTGAGTAATAAAACAGGCGGTAGTAACTTCACAGCGAACAGCGGTGCGCAGTTAGTAGAAAGTGCAAAAGCATTGCGCTATAAGACTTGGAACATAAATAGTATCTCAGGTGGTTCTGTTAGAGATATCTTGATAGAAGGTGGTGTGACAGACTTGTATGATGGACAAGTATTACAGTTCGGTGCTCGTGGTGATATGAGTATGCCTATCGTGATTAAAGCTTCTTCAGGTAAGAGTATGGCTACTATAGAGTTTAAGCCTTCTTATAGAGTGTCCTCTGACCTAGCATCTCGTATTTATGGTAAGATAGCTGTAGGTAACCTTGATCAAATAGGGGATGCACTAAAGTCAGCTGTAGTTAATTATTCGATCAACTTTAGAATGGTGAGTAACTATACTTCGTTCTTGATGTTAGAGACCCCACGTGATTATGAGAATTACGGCATTAACAAGGGGAGTAAAGCGAAAGACTTCGTACGTGACTTTACGGTAAGTGAACTAATGAAAGAGTTCTTACACGCTACTCCTTTTGATGCGAAGAAGCTATTTGAGAATTGGATTGCTACTTTGCAAAAACAAAATATACTAGGCAAAGATGACGATATGCTGAAGAGTTATTTAGAATCTATGACTAATGAAGATTTTATAATCAAACCAAAGGATCAGAAGTATAATGTGTGGTCTAAGAAGCAGCAGACTTCTGCTGAAGGCAATGCGTTAAGTGATGCAGATGTGACTTTCGATGTATTATATGAGTTAGCTAACTTAAGAACACGTAATAAGATGGATGCTGATGCTTTAAAGCTATTGAGTTCTATCGTAGAGAAGAATGGTGGAGATACTGATGTACTTAGAGATTTGTTGACCTATACGATGAATATAGGATATGGATATGACGCCTATTACCTAGGTCAGAAAGTATTAAAAACACGTGAGCAAGACCGATTAATCTACTTTAATATGGCTAGAGCATTAGAGCAGACTAACCCTAAGTTGGCATTAATCTTCTATTACATCGGAACATCTAATGGGTTTAAACGAGGAGACTATGGAAGTATTAAAGCGATTAATGGGCTATTTGCCTCTAATTTTATTAAACAACTAGAAACAAAGAATTCAAATCAGTCGATAAAGGACAAGATGTTCATCAAACAACTTAAAACACAAGTAAACGATGATTATATGGACGAATTCAGAGGAGAATTAGAGAATGATCTTGTTGCATTGGTATATTGGAACGTCGAGAGTACGGATCTTGACCTACACGTCTTAGAATCGAATAGAGAAGAATGCTCTTACCGCAATAGAAATACTAAGCAAGGTGGACATATCTCTCTAGATGTAAGACAGGGGTATGGACCTGAGATGTATGTGTTACCTAAAGCAAAGTCAGGGAAGTATGAGATTGCGATTAACTATTTCGCACAGAATGACGTCAAGACTAGATCAGTTGCTAAAGCCTATGTTGAGGTATATAAATACTTCGGTACAAGCAAACAACAAGTCACTAAAAAGACCATTATCCTAAAAGAACGCAAAGAAAAAGAGATAGTAGAAACAATCAAATTTTAAACAAACTTTAAATAGTATAATATTCAAAGCCACCTTAACTGAGGTGGCTTTTTTGTTTACAGTAATTGGTTAACAGTTTTAAAAGATTATTACTCTTGCGAAGTGATAATTGAAGTATGCTTTCAAACTTAATTATAAAACACTATTTTTATACTAGAATAGATAGACCTATTAACGAGAGTAAATTATACAAAACAGCTCTGAATCTGACTATAATGCTACAAGACTTGATTACTCAGCTATGGGTAAAAATAACAGGACAGCGTATTAACTTCACTCAGACACCTTGGCTAGAAGGAATCGTCGGAGATACAGCTATTATAGACAAGTCATATATCGACAGATTAGCGACACAGTATCAGCATGAAGTAGTCACTAATGAAAAGGGGAGTGGGCTAATAGAAGACTTCGGTATATTTCGCTTTACAGCAGAAGAGTACGCTAGATTACATCCACAGATAATAGACTTTTACACCCATACCTCTGATTACAACGTAGAGATATGGTGTGTGTGGAAGGGCGTGTTTAAGCCCTTTGGAGTCTTGTTAGGATGGTTATTTAGCAAGAGATTACAACAGCTCAATATGCCTACTAATACCATAAGTCTAGCCAAGGGATTAGAGAGCGAAATAATAAAGCTGAAGAATGCAAATCAGACTGTATGGACGATTTGGTACCGCAAGATAAAACAGACAGGACAAACTTTGTTCTCAGGTATATACACCCATACTTATCTGCCTAGTCAGGACAAAACTTTGTTTAAGGTTGTCTTTCCCTTGCCTAATGGCAATGCCACTGTGCTGTTAAATCCAGAGATTATGGCTGACGGAAGCTTATTCTTACAGAGCAATG
>JBOFGJ010001034.1:0-1213 GCA_051649065.1 Flavobacterium sp.
ATTACCGATTCAATTAAATTATAGATTAATAGATAAGCAGTAGCTGATAATGTCCTGATAAGGCTTTTTTCAATTTCATAATTAATAATATGAGGAATGTCTTCTGAGGTTATTACTGCAAGATTTGTAACTTTTTCATTTATCAATGTCTGTACGAAATCTAAGTAATTACGAATTTCTCTAGAGCGCTCTTCTAGCGTAAATAAAACATCAGAGGTATGTGTATTCATACAATTCCTAATCAAATAGATTTGGTTGAGGGTCTATTTGTCGTGGGTCAGAAAAGATTGAGCTAATATCACCTTCATACTCAACTTCATTACCTAATAGATTATCTCTTACAAAATGAATACGGTTTTTTACTTTAGGCTTAGAATTACTTGCGTCAGATCTTGTTAAATGTCCAAACTCTTTACTTGTTAACAAATATACATCATTTATATTTAATTGTGGGTTAACTCTTAAGGCTAAACCAATACCTACAGCAATAGCTTCAAAACGGATCCTTGGAACAGAATTATTGCCTTGATTTTTTTTAAATCCATAAATAAAGTGTTTTTCAACAAAATTAAGCATGTTGTTAAATTCATTAGAAAACAAATTACTATCAAAATCGGTTTCGTTCATTTTTTGCAAGTATTCATTTAGAAATTCATCGACTCGATGTTCGAAATTTTTATAGTTATTTAAGTAAGCGAAAAAGCGTAGAACAAGTTCTTCATACTCTTTTCTTTCTTTTCTTGCTCCACTGATCGGACACAGCTGGATAAATTTTTTGTTTTTAGCTAGCTCACTAATGAACTTTAAAAATGCGCCATCTTGGGAACCTCTACGCTGCTCCATAGGCTTTAAATTTGTACCGCCAGTATTTAGTCTATCGAACATTTCCCGTCTTGCTTCTTCATCCATATTTTGAGTCATTTCGATAACTCTAATAGTTTTTTTCTTAAAGCGTCGTTGCCTTACTGCGGGAAGATTCGAAAATTTAAAATTATTTAATGAGGTTAATAGTTTTAAGTTTTTAAGTTCAAATGAATCTTGTAAAAACTCTATGATAGTTCTCAATCTTTGAGAACCATCAATTACTTCACTCCTACCTTCCTCGTTATCTGCAAAAAACAAATATGGGACTGGTAAATTTATTAAAAGTGACTCAATAAATCGTGATTTTTGTGTGTGTTTCCAAATCATTTCTCGTTGATAGTCTGGGATT
>JBOFGJ010001035.1:0-1206 GCA_051649065.1 Flavobacterium sp.
ATGCAGTTTCACCTAATGGAGATGGCTTGAATGATTATTTCATTATTACGAACATCAACAAATATGCAAACAGTGTTCAAATCTTTAATAGATGGAGTGCGAAAGTTTTTGAATCTAATAACTATGATTCAAACGGAGATGGTACAGCGAATGTATTTAGAGGAGAAGCAGAGGGTAAAGGAGTTTCATCAAGTGGAAAATTACCAACAGGAACCTATTTTTATATTGTTAGATACGAAATACGTACATCAACAGGTTCAGAGTGGATTAAGAAATCTGGATACTTACATTTAGAAAATAACTAGAAAAAAAACTTGCAATGAAAATAGGAAAAGGTATACAATTAGGGATGTTATTATCATTGATGTTTTTAGGATCATCAGTTATGTATGGACAACAAGATCCGATGTACACACATTATATGTATAATACGACAAATATAAACCCTGGATATTCTGGGACACGAGGAGTATTAAGTGTTTTTGGTATGTATCGTACTCAGTGGGTTGGATTGGATGGTGCTCCTCAGACAGCAAATATTTCGATAGATACTCCTTTAGGAGATAATGGGTTGTCAGGAGGTATTAACTATACCAATGATCGAATTGGAGCGATGTCAGAGAATAATTTCTCAGTGAACTTAGCTTATGCAATTGATTTGAATGATAATTATAAACTGTCATTTGGATTAAAAGCAACAGCAAATTTACTAGATGTAGATTATACAAAGCTAGATATTTATAATCCGGAAGATCCTAAGTTTAAAGAAAACATAAATAACAAGTTTAATCCCAATGTAGGAGCGGGTTTATTTTTATATTCAGATAAGTCTTATTTAGGTGTTTCAGTACCTAATTTTCTAACAATAGATAGATCTGAAAATGAGGGCACGGAGTTAATGCGTCAGAAGATGCACTTTTACTTAACAGGAGGATATGTCTTTGATTTGAATCCAAGTTTGAAATTCAAGCCTGCATTTTTAGTTAAGACGGTATCAGGAGCTCCTGTGCAAGTAGATTTAACAGCAAATTTCTTAATAGTAGACAGAGTTACCTTAGGAGCAGCTTATAGAATGGATGCAGGATTTAGTGCATTAGCAGGATTCCAAGTTAATGATGGTTTGTTTATAGGTTATGCTTATGATGCTGATACTTCTAAGTTAGCTAGATTTAATTCTGGATCACACGAGGTATTCTTGAGATTTGA
>JBOFGJ010001036.1:0-1509 GCA_051649065.1 Flavobacterium sp.
AGTTATAACACATTTTACGCTAGGTCTAAAAACAGTTTTTAGATGCGTACAGGATAACTATTGCCTTTATCACACATAAATATAGCTCGTTCATCCATTCGGCTAAAAGGCAATAAAGATTAGTTAGTAAGGAAAAAAGCTATGAAATAAGTCTCTCCTACTGTGCTATTTATTAATCACCCTTTAAAACTATTAATTATGGAGAAAAACCGCTTGCTATAGGGCTTTAGCCTAGGTGGTTAATTATAGGCTTAGTCCTTAGTAGGCATTTAAACAAACAAAAACAGTATGGCTTAAAGGGATTTTAGGTCGTGCTAAAAGTCCATGACTATCTCCTTGCTCTGGTTTGCATCTTGGGAGACGTGCTTTAGAGCTTGGAGATAGTTTTATAAAATATGTATGAATTAAATATTACCCATTAACTAACCTTTTGATATAGGCTTATTTAAGTACACGGCAATAAGAATCTTAATGATTTAAAAGCATTTATATCAAAATCAATTATAAATATTATGAAAACTCAATTTTTAACCTTTTTTGGTTCTAGGAAGGCTATACCGCTAATCTTTTTGGTTAGTTTATTTAGCAGTCCAATCTATGCCGTATCAAATGATAAACATTTATCTTTTAGTGTATCTGACTTGTTACAAGATACAAAACAAAAACCAACTATAAAACTCTCAGGAACGGTAAAAGATTCCTTTGGTGCTCTTGGGGGTGTTATAGTGACAGTTGGAACTACAGTAGTTACAACTGATTTAGATGGAAAATACACCACCTATATTACCTCTGGTGATAAGATAACCTTTTCAATGATAGGCTATAAAGATCAGTCTATTGTTTTTGTAGGTGGTAATGTTCTTAATATTACCCTTAGTGAAGATAATAATACACTTGACGAGATAGTGGTTAATGCTGGATATTATACCGTTAAAGATCGTGAGCGTACAGGTAGTATTGCTAAAATTAAGCAAACAGATATTGAGAAAACACCTGTTAAAGACTTTATAGGAACTTTACAAGGTAGAGTAACGGGAGTACAAGTTTCTCAAAAATCTGGTGTACCTGGTAGTGGCTACTCAATAAAGATAAGAGGAAATAATAGTCTTAGATCTTCTGCAAATAATCCATTATACATAATAGATGGGATACCTATACCCTCAGATAATATGAGTAGCTCAATAATCTCAGGAGGATCTATTCCTCAAGGGGGAATTTCACCGCTAAACAATATTAATTTAGAAGATATTGAAAGTATAGAAATACTTAAAGATGCTGATGCTACTTCTATTTATGGCTCTCGAGGAGCTAATGGAGTAGTCCTGATAACAACTAGACAAAACAAGGAAAGAGGTACACATTTTACACTTAATAGTTCTACAGGTGTAGGACACACAATTAATCGGATGAAAATGATGAATACACAAGAGTATTTATCTATGCGAGAAACAGCATTTACTAATGATAATATACTAGACTATCCAGTAGATGCATATGATGTAAATGGCG
>JBOFGJ010001037.1:0-5041 GCA_051649065.1 Flavobacterium sp.
CTTGTATTTCTTGTTGAGGTTTTGGACTGATCATCTTAGTCGCCGAGGTGAACATCACTAATGCAAATAAGACCATCAACACGATATTCTTATCTAACCCCCAGTTGCCAATGCTTATTATATCTGGAACTAAGGGTAACAAAAAAGCTCGCGTGATGTAAACTGTAATCACAGAAGGTATTCCAAAAAGAGCTACTGCTTTTACGTCTACTTTTTTATCAATATAGTTCTTAATACCTCCTACTAAAGAGGTAGACCCAACTATGAATAAAGAATAGGCAGTAGCGATGAAGGGCTCTACCTTCATGATGTAGACTAAGATAGGTACAGTAAGTATTGACCCTCCACTACCGATGAGCCCAAGTGAGATACCGATGAGTAAGGCTAGACTGTAACCAATTATTGCTGTGTAATCCATAGGTGTTATTCTGGTCTTAGTAACTCTATATATTTTCTATTAAGCTGTATAATCCCTTCGTTCTCAAGGGTTTTAAGTATCCTCGATATTACCACTCTAGACGTGTTTAACTCATCTGCTAGTTCCTGATGGGTATTATTGATAAAACGGCTGTTGTATATTTTCGCTTTATTTTGTAGGAGATTGCATAGACGTTCCTCCATATTCATAAACGCCAGACTGTCTATCGCAGTCAGCATCTCGTTCATTCGATTATTATAACTGTTAAGAACAAAGTTTCTCCAACTCTTATATTTTACTAACCATTCGTCCATCTTAGAGACTGGCACTAATATCACACTGCCATTTCGCTCAGCGATAGAGCGCACTTGACTCTTAGTCTCACCTAGGCAGCAGGTCAATGTCATCGCACAAGTATCTCCCTCCTCTATGTAGTACAGCACAATCTCTCCCTCTCTTTGATCCTCTCTGATGATCTTAATAGCGCCTTCTAATAGGAGTGGTATCTTCTTAATGTATTCACCTATTTCCATTAACTTCTCACCCTCCTTAAAATCCTTAATCGTAGAGACTTCTATGATCTCATCTAATAATTTCTCTTCAAAGATAGCACTGTATTTAGTCCTGATAATATGCTCCATAGTATAAACTTGGGTTTAATAGGTGTTGATTTGCATTAATGAAGCAATATATTAAAAGTATTGGAATCTAGAGACGTATTTTAAGATTAATGAGGTAACCATTTTCTGATTATCCCATAGAACCATGTACCTAATAACGCTCCTATTATCGCTATAAGAATAGGTAAGAACCCTGCTCCAAATAATGCAAACATAGGCCCTGGACAAGCTCCGCCGAGTGCCCATCCTAGTCCAAAGATGATTCCTCCGATTAGATAGCGAGGTATGCTTTTTTCTTTAGGAGTAAAGACTATAGGGTTTCCAGAGAAGTCCTTAATATTCTTCTTCTTAATGATGTAGGTAGCTATAACTGCTATCGTTAAAGCTGTACCCATAATACCATACATGTGAAAACTATCGAATTGGAACATTTCATAAATACGGAACCATGAGGCTGCTCCTGATTTAAACATCCCGATCCCGAATAGCATTCCCACTGCTAAATATGCTAATTTTTTCATTGTATCTCGTTGATATAAATATTGATAATAATCCTTGTTAGAAGATCAATGGGAACAGCAAGTGTACCATAATCAACCCTCCTATAAAGAAACCTATAACTGCTATTAGTGATGGTAACTGCAGATTACTCAGCCCGCTGATAGCGTGACCCGAAGTACATCCACCTGCGTATCTAGAACCAAAACCTACAAAGAAGCCTGCTAGTAATAGTAACCCAATCGACTTGACAGAACTAAATGCTTCATTTGAGAATAGTTCAGTAGGGATATAGGCCTGTCCAGCACTGTCTATCCCTAGTGTGTGAAGTTTCTCTATTGTCTGTTCACCTAGTGGGATAGCCGCAGGTTCGACGCTGAGGAAGTGATAGGCAATAAAACCTCCTAAGATAGTTCCTCCTAAGAACAGTAGATTCCACGTCTGTGCCTTCCAGTTAAAACAAAAGAAATCACAGGTCTTTCCTGCTCCCATCATCGTACACATCGTGCGAAGGTTAGAGGAGAATCCAAATGATTTTCCCATTAATAAGAGTAATATTAATGTAGTAGCGATAATAATTCCGCCTACATACCATGGCCAAGGACCGTACAACCATTCCATAATAATAGTTTTTTAATTTGATAATGCAAAGTTCAGTATTATAAATGATACGAAATGTAACTTAAGATACAGTAGTATGAAAAAAAGAAAATTGAGTTTGTTAGCCCTTTTCAGTGGTTTTTAGTAGTTTTATAGAACCATTAAAAAAGAACCCAAAACTTAAAAATAGATAACCTTATGAAAAATACAAAACACAACGTTGTATTTCAATTAAACACAGACAACATTAATGAACAGAATGCATTAATGACTTATGTCTCTAATGTGAAGAAGCATTGGAATGAAGATGTAACTATACATGTAGTAGTGCACGGACCTGGTATTGGTATGCTTAGAAAAAGCAAAACAATGGTAGGTGAACCAATGAAAGTAGTAATGCAAAAGGGAATCAAATTCTATGCATGTGAGAATACGATTAACGCTCGTAAAATAGAGAAAAGTGATATTATAGAGAATGTTGGTTTTGTTCCGTCTGGATTGGTTTATATCATAGAGAAGCAAGAAGAAGGATGGTCTTACATCAAGTGTAATTTTTAAGATTTTTTATAGATAAAGAGAGTGTGAACTCTCTTTATCTTTGTATATCAAATAATGCAAATCATGAGATTTAATACGGATGCGTTCTGTTCTTTTATTAAGGCAGACATTATAGGAAATAACAAGAGTGAGTATATAGATATTACAAATATATCCGTAGATAGTAGATCGTTGCAAAATGATCAACATACCTTGTTTTTTGCATTAAAAGGAGGTAATCATGATGGACATGATTATATAGAGGAGTTGGTAGTTAAAGGCGTTAAGAATATCGTTGTATCTGATGAGCAGCGTGTATTACCTACTAGTGGTGTACTGTTCTTTAAAGTTAAAAATACACTAGATGCGCTGCAGCAATCAGCTATATTTCACAGAGATAGTTTTGATTTATCTGTTATTGGGATAACAGGAAGTAAAGGAAAGACTGTGGTAAAAGAGTGGCTAAACTATCTCCTTAGTGAAGACTATAAGATTATTAAGAGCCCTAAAAGTTATAATTCTCAAACAGGGGTACCACTATCAATCTTTGGGATTGAAGAGAAACACAATCTTGGGATATTTGAGGTAGGTATCTCTACAGTAGGAGAAATGGATAAGCTCGTGAATGTGGTGAAGCCATCTATTGGAATATTTACTGCTATAACTGAGGAACACAGTGAAGGGTTTACATCTTTAGAGGAGAAGATGAGAGAAAAGGTGAAGTTATTCAAGCAAGCTGAGGTAGTCATCTGTGAACAGACTCCTTTACTGCTTAAGTATATTTCTGCAGTAACTTCTGTCTATACATGGAGTATGACAGATGCTAGTGCAAATATATATGGACAAGTAAATAATTCGAGTTTAATTATTACAGTAAATCAGACTGAATCAGCTACTATAGAACTACCTTTTACAGATGATACTTCTGTACGAAATATAATGACATGTATTAGTACGATGATTTATCTAGGATATACGACCGAAAAAATAGCTAGTAGACTGAAAGGACTTTATCCTGTAGAACTTCGTATGCAGGTAAAGAATGGAGTGAATAACTGTACGATAATAGATGATGCGTATAATGCGGATTATCAATCTCTGTCTATCGCGCTGGATTTTTTAGAGAAACACAAAGTGAATAAATCTAAGACAGTGATTCTTTCAGATATGTTTAAGAGTGGATATGAAGTTGAGGAGATATATGCTCAATTAAGAGAATTACTTGTCGCTAATCGGATTACACGTATTATTGGTATAGGGGAGCATATTAGCAATTATCTTATAGGGATGCCTAATACTTATTTATATAAAGACACAGAAGAATTCTTACAGAAAGTAGCTGTAGATGATTTTAATGAAGAAACTATCTTAGTTAAAGGTGCTCGTGGGTTTAGGTTTGATAGAATAGTGACTATGCTTGAGAAGAAGACTCATGAGACTGTATTAGAAGTGAATTTAACTGCGCTGAGACACAATCTTAACTTTTATCGATCTAAGTTAAAACCTGAAACCAAGATTATGGTAATGGTAAAGGCTTTTGGTTATGGTAATGGAAGTTATGAGATAGCGAAATTATTAGCTCATGAGAATGTGGACTATTTAGGTGTGGCTTTTGCTGATGAAGGAATAGAGTTGCGCAAGGCTGGAGTGAATACCAAGATCATCGTGATGAATCCTGAGATTAATGCTTTCTCAGCTATGATAGCGTATGACTTAGAGCCTGAAGTGTATTCTGTACGTGAGTTAAATGCATTTCTTAAAGTTGCAAGAGAACGCAACTGTTATGAGTATCCTATCCACATCAAATTAGATACAGGAATGCATAGACATGGATTTCTATCAGGAGATTTAGATGAGTTAATAGATGTGTTAAGACATACTAATGTAGTAGAAGTGAAGTCTATATTCTCTCATTTATCGTCTAGTGATATGCCTGAGTATACTAACTTTACGTTAGATCAGATAAAGAAGTTTACACATAATTCAGATAAAATAATTGATACACTTGAGATTAGCCCTATTAGACATATTCTAAACACATCTGGTATATATAGCTTTACAGAATATCAGTTTGATATGGTAAGACTTGGTATTGGACTATACGGAGTAGGTAATGATAAAGTGGAGATGCAACAATTGGCTAATGTGAGCACGCTTAAAACTCGCATAATGCAAATAAAAGAAATTAATGATTCTGACAGCGTAGGTTATGGTAGAAGGTTTAGAGCGGAGGGTAAAACGCGTATAGCAACTGTACCTATAGGCTATGCAGATGGAGTACATCGCTCTTGGGGTGCAGGGGTAGGTTATGTCTTGGTAAATGGGCAAAAAGCAGAGATAGCAGGTTCAATATGTATGGATATGTTAA
>JBOFGJ010001038.1:0-3085 GCA_051649065.1 Flavobacterium sp.
ATCTATGTACGTATAGGTAACCCAATAATTAAAGTTCTTAAAGGTTATATTATCTTTCCAAAACAAGTCAAATCCCTTTGCATATCCCTCTCCTAACTGTGTGTAATCACTTGGTTTGCCCAGCGGTGTTAATAGCAACTTACTATAGTCTTTATAGAACATCTCAGCTCTTAATAGGCGTTTTCTAAACTCGTAGGTATAGTTAAGAATATAGTGATTAGCCTGCATCCAGTCTTCTTGTTTCGCTGATAATGACTGTTCTAAGTTCATCGCTTGATTAAACACCCCATACGAAAAAGACATCTGGTGCTTAGGCGTCATCTGATATGTCAACATCGCACGTGGCTCTACTGTCCAATCTGATATAGCTGAATACTTACTCGATCTCAATCCTGCTCTCAACGACAAGTCTGGTGCTATCTTCCAGTTGTTCTCAAAAAACAATGCCCATCTATTCGCATCTGTTCCTAAGTCCTCTGATCTATACCCTTTACTTCTTGTCAAATCTAATTTAGAAGCCTGTACATCTACCCCAACAAAAGATTGAAACTGACCATTCCATTGATAAGACAACTTCACCTTCTGATTTACATCCCAACTGATCTTTTTTAAACTCAAGTCATTGCTATCTCCTTTGTAATCTGTGTACCCCAATCCTGTACCTACATCTAATCTCATAAAAGGCGATAGCTTCTTAAAGTACACACTATTCATATAGGCATTATTTGATTTGAATTCCAATGTATCAACTCTATTACTCGGTTGTACCTCTTGTTCATACTTAATAGTAGAGAAGTCCACAGCAGTATATAACTTATACCCTCCATCCTTAATCTCACGCTTATACATAATCTCTCCAGAAGCTGTTGAGAAAGGTTTTTTAGTACTATATCGTTGCTTCACTACCGCTGTATAAGCACCTAAGTTTAGATAATTTAAACTATATGACAGCGAGTTCTTACCCCACTGATGTGTCTGTGCAAAACTTCCTCCTACAGTAGAGATAGAGTAATCTCTACGTGACGGATCTATCTCGTCTGATGTATCTAGCTGTACTACTCCTGATAACGCATCTCCAAACTCAGCACTATATCCACCCGCTGAGAAAGACATCCCCTTAAACAGAAACGGGCTAAACTTAGAACGCACAGGTACATTACCTACAGATGCTGTGTAAGGTTGGAACACCTTTACCCCATTAATAAATATCCCGCTCTCCTCAGCTCTACCCCCTCGTATTAACAGACGCCCATCTTCACCATTAGTCTGCGCACCAGGCATCGTACTTAATAGCCCCATAATATTACCTGGACTACCAGCAGTACTCACTACATCCATAGCAGTAAACCCAATACTCTCTGCACGCTCTCTCTTATTCTTTCTATTGGTTGTGATAATAATCTCCCCCATTATCTCATCCTGCCCACTTAACACAAAACGTTCATGGTAATTCTCCTTTGTATCAATCTCTACATCTTGATTGCCATATTGTGGGTGCATTAACTTTAGCATACCTCTTACCACTGTATCTGTAACAGTAAAACTAAAATACCCTTTTGCATCAGTCAATGCCCCTTCGAAACTGTCCTCGAGGTATACATTCACATTCTCAATAGGTTTATTCTTTTCGTTTACCACCGTACCCGATAGCTGAATCTGTTGTGCTTGTACAGCACCTACACATAAGGTTAATAACAAACATAGTAGTGTTCTCATCTTTCTTCTCAATTAATTCTATCACAAACGTACACTCACCTCATCACTTCTAAAAAACCCAGTGTGCGAACGGTAACATATACTGCGTGAACGGGGATTGGTTAACGGTTAGCAGTTTTATTGATGTGAATAAACTAGAGCTAGGTTACTGAAGAAGTTTGTTTATTCTTGCTGACTTATAAGCATAAAAAAACGGTTAATAGCTTTTATACTATTAACCGTTTTTTTATGCTAAAAATTCAAATAATCAACTGTACCTGTCATCTCTGCCCAGCGTGCTGACAAGAACTTAGCATAATGCTGTGCTGACAATCCATAGCTTCCTAACGAATGCCCCTCATTAACCTCTACCAATACAGTCTCTCCCTTATCAGTTACTCCGAAGTCAAGTGCGTACGCATTAGGTTGATTCTTAAAATCTGCTATCGCTTGGCGTACTACCTCAACATCTATTACCTTATCCCAATCTCCTTTATACCTTCTGATGTCAAGAATATCTCTATAACGAATAAAACACCTAAACTCTACTTTAAAATCTACTAAATCAGAACACAATACTATAGTGGGTTTGCCTTCATCAATCAAACCTATAAAATCAAGCTCACTATTAAACACCTTACCAGCAAACTTCTTTGTATCTACATCAGGTTTGACAAATATACCAAATCGCTTCTTCTCTAATATTTCTTCTAATGTACTTCTCCAGACCTCCCTCTTTAGGTATTTTCTCAATTCTTGTGGGTAGTCTATTCCTGTCAAGTCCAACTCAACCCCTATATTTTCTAATCGCTTACGCACATTGCCAATACCCCCCACCAAAACATCTTCCGGTTCTGTGGTCCCTATAGCATCTACATCAAAATACTTAATCACTTCATAGCCGAAGTGCTTAAACCCCTCATTAGCGATAAAGGCATTCACATTATAAAAGTCTCCTGCCTTATCTGTTTGTATATATGCTCTGATTTTTATTTCATTTTTATAATATTAGACGCAAAGTATTGCGTCTCTACGGTGTTATTATATACAACACACCTATATGACCAACAAAATCAAACTCGCTATCATAGACTAATCCTATCTTCTCTAATACTTTTATAGATGCCATATTCTCTCTCATCGCTCTACCAATAATATGGGGTAATCCTAATGTTGTAAATCCGTATTCAAGACAAGCTTTAGCACTCTCTGTAGCATATCCTTTGTTCCAAAACTCTTCAAAGAAACGAAAGCCTATATCTGTCTTACCTATATCAGCATTATACTTTAATCCACACCATCCTAAAAACGCATTGTCTTCTTTTCGGATGACTGCCCATCGCCCATATCCGTTTCTCTCATAATCGCTATAATTAGCTAAGAATGTATG
>JBOFGJ010001039.1:0-7690 GCA_051649065.1 Flavobacterium sp.
CGGTGTACATACACTTTTTGATCTTTGCTAACTTTGAATTGTTGCCCTGCCATCTCTACGATTGCGTACATAACAAAAAAATTAAAATGTTTATTAAGGGTGCAAATATACATTTAATTTCTTATTTACAAAAGTTTTACCCTAAATGGCTTTGAATATTTTTTGATGCTATTTATATGTAAATGAAGTTGTTCTAAGAAAAATGAACAACGTCATGTTTTTATTTTTAACTTTATTTTGTTAATGTCTTATGTGAATAAGTGAATTTTAAAGATATGATTATAAAGAGATTTTTAATGCTACTAACATTGTTGTTTTTTAATATTAGCGTGCATTCGCAGTCTATAATGGGGGATTATGGTGTGACATATAACTTTTTTCGACCGTTGCTTTATGGGAAAGTTAAATTAGTTAAAGAAAGAGAGTATTTGATTTTTGATCAGGAACGATTAATGAAGGGGTCTATAAAGTATGCTTATGACAAGCTAGAGAAACATGCGTTTAATGGATTAAATAGCGACGACTATGTATTTGTTGGTGATATTAATGTGATTCGCGAGGAATCAGATCTTAATGTCTTACCATTTTATAAAACCACTTCAGATTTTGTGTCTACTAACGAGCTACATGAACAAAATTATTATCGTGGTGACACACCTTTGTATTCTTCTGCAGATGTTTATTGTTATGATGATATGGGGTGGTGTACATCGGCTAGTTTTACTGATAATAATGGTAAATATGAATTTGAGAATAGTGTTGTAGATGATTTATTAATAGCTCAAAAAGGGTTTAGATTTTTTAAACCGTATCAACTGTCAGCTATTAAAAAGAATGACGTTGCTATTGATATAGAATGGATCGTGCCTAACCAACATTTTAAAGCTGTCCACAAGGTAAATAATGTTGTAGAAGAGTTAGAGATAGTTGAGTTTGGGGAATTAGGTGGATATAATGTTACTTGTATTGTTAAAGGTAATCTTTATCAGACGATTAAATACGAGAAGAACGTGTATGAGTTCAATTGGTTTTATCAAGAAAAGGTTACAAAAAAATTGATTGTTACTGAAGAGATTTGTAAAACTGACCAAGAAGGTAATTGGTTAGTTAAAAAAAGAACTTTTAGAGGAGATCTCACTCACTTTGATCGCCTATATGTACGTGAGATTACTTATCGTGAATAGTTTTAGGGGTAAATATTAATTGTTTTGAAAAAATGTCTAATAATAATGTAACAAAATATAAGTAACTACTACTTATTAGGTTATAACCTAATTTCAAAATATTGTAGAATGAAAAAATCTTTATTGGTTCTAGGCTCATTGTTCTTCGGAATGTCAGCCTTAGCTCAAAAAGTGGAATTCGATCAGTACACTTTAGATAACGGATTACACGTTATTTTGCACCAAGACAAATCTGCTCCTGTAGTTGTAACATCTGTGATGTATCACGTAGGAGCGAAAGACGAGAACCCTGAACGTACAGGTTTTGCTCACTTTTTTGAACACCTATTATTTGAGGGAACTAAGAATATAGATCGTGGAGAGTGGTTTAAGATAGTAACTGCTAATGGGGGTAAAAATAATGCGAATACTTCGGACGACCGTACTTATTATTATGAGGTATTCCCTTCTAATAATCTAGAGCTTGGATTGTGGATGGAGTCTGAACGTCTGATGCACCCTATTATTAATCAGATAGGGGTAACTACTCAAAACGAAGTAGTAAAAGAAGAAAAAAGGCTTCGTGTGGACAATCAACCTTATGGACAATTGTTCTCTGAAGTGAAGAAAAACTTATTTATAAAGCACCCATACCGTTGGGCTCCTATTGGTTCTATGGAACATCTAGATGCTGCAACTCTTGATGAATTTTTAGCTTTTAATAAGAAGTTCTATTTGCCAAATAACGCAGTTCTAGTTGTAGCTGGAGACTTTGAGAAGGATCAAGCTAAGAAGTGGATTCAACAATACTTCGGACCTATCGCTAAAGGTACGCCTGTAGTGAAAACTAAGTTTGAGGAAGCTCCTATCACAAAAGAAATTCACGCTGAGTTTCAAGATCCTAATATCCAACTTCCAATGTTAGTAGAGGCATATCGCACGCCTTCTATGAAGACTCGTGATGCACGTGTATTAGATATGATTTCGTCTATTTTATCTGGAGGGAAAAGTTCTAGACTTTATAAAAAAGTAGTTGATCAAAAGAAAATGGCATTAGAGATGGCGTCATTTAGCTTTAGTCAAGAAGATTACGGTATCTACTTTATCTATGGTATTCCTATGCAAGGCTTTACTTCAAAAGACTTGATTAAAGAAATAGATGAGGAAATAGAAAAGCTACAAACTGAATTAATTTCAGAAAGAGACTTTCAAAAACTTCAAAATATTTTCGAGAAACAGTACGTTGATTCTAACTCTAATGTAGAAGGATTAGCTGAGAACTTAGCTTCTTATTACTTGTTATATGGAGATGTAAACTTGATCAATACTAATATTGACATCTACAGAAGTATTACTAGAGAAGAGATTCGCGAAGTAGCTAAGAAATACCTTAATAAAAATCAAAGGTTGATTCTAGACTATGTTCCTGTAAAGAAAGCTAACAACTAATTTTAACTGTAGACAAAATGAAAAAAATATATATTTATGCTGCAAGTGTAGTGTTTGCTTTAGCAGCGTTAGAAATGCAAGCACAAGATAGAAAACAACCGATACCTGGTCCTGCTCCAACGGTACAGGTAGGTAAACCTACTTCTTTTACATTGAATAATGGAATGAAGGTGTTGGTAGTACAGAATACTAAACTCCCTCGTGTCTCTTATACATTGACAATTGATAATCCATTAGTGTATGATGGGGATAAGGCAGGTGTAGCATCTATCTTGTCTGAGATGTTAGGTAATGAGACCAAGAAGATGAATAAAGAAAAGTTTCAAGAGGAGATAGACTTCTTAGGAGCTCGTATTAATTTTCATTCAGGAGGTGCTTCTGCTAATGGATTATCTAAGCATAATGAGATTATTCTAAATCTTCTATCAGATGGTGTATTAAATTCTGTACTTACACAAGAGGAGTTTGATAAAGCGAAAGCGAAGGCTATTGAAGGAGTAAAATCAGGAGAGAACAGTGTTACGAATATCGCTCGTAGAGTCGAGAACGCTGTGTTATATGGTAAGAATACTCCTGTAGGAGAGTTTGAGACTGTTCAGTCATTGACTAATGTTACTTTCGCAGATGTACAAGAGTACTATAAGAAGTATTATTCACCTGATAAGGCGTACTTAGTAGTAGTTGGTGATATCGATTATAAAAAGACAGAGAAGGCAGTACGCGGTTTATTTGATGGATGGAAAAAAACAAATACGCAGTTTAAAGATATTTTGTATAAAGGTAATGTACAGAAGCTTGAGATCAACTTCGTAGATATGTCTAATGCTGTACAGTCAGAGATAGCATTAGTAAATGAAGTAAACTTAAAAATGACTGATTCAGATTACTTCGCTGTTATCTTAGCTAACCACATCTTAGGAGGTGGTGGAGAAGGGCGTCTGTTCTTAAATTTGCGTGAAGCACATGGATGGACATATGGAGCATATTCTTCTATTAGTACATCACGTAAATACCCAGGTAAGTTTAAAGCGGAAGCATCTGTGCGTAATGTAGTTACAGATAGTTCTGTTACAGAGTTTATTAAAGAGATTGATCTTATTCGTACAACTCCTGTTAAAGAAGACGAGCTTAAGGTGGCAAAAGCAAAGTATGTAGGTAATTTCGTGATGGAGATTCAGAAGCCTGCTACTGTAGCTGGGTATGCGTTAAATAAAGAGCTACATGGGCTTCCTGATAATTTCTATGAGAACTATATTAAGAATATTAATGCTGTGACTGTTGCGGATGTACAGCGTGCAGCTCAGAAGTATTTTCTTAAAGATAATATGCGCATTGTGATTGTAGGTAAAGGAGCTGATGTATTACCTGGATTAGAAAAATTAGGTTACCCTATTAAGTACTACTCTAAAGAAGCTGATGAAGTAGCGAAGCCTACATCAGGTCAAGATCTAGTAGCTAAAGGATTTACTGTGTCTTCTATTGCGGATAAGTATATTAATGCTATCGGAGGTGAGAAGAAGTTAACTGAAGTGAAGTCTTTGGTGATTAGCAGTGTAGCAGAAGTACAGGGAATGCAATTAGAGTCTATTACTAAGGTACAAGAAGGATATTTACTATCAGAACAAAAAATGATGGGGAGCACAATTTCTAAACAAGTAGTAACTCCTAAAGAAGCGTTCGTAATGGCTCAAGGACAAAAGATAGAGATGAAGGGTGAAGAGCTTAAAGCATTACAAGCTGAAGCTACTCCGTTCTCAGAATTAAAACTTAAGCAAAATAAAGATGCTGTAGTATCAGGAATAGAAACTGTAAATGGCAAGCAAGCTGTAGGTGTTAAAGTAGGTAAGACAGTGTCTTATTACGACGTAGAGTCAGGACTTAAAGTATCTAGTGTTACTTCTCAAGAGCAAGGTGGACAAGTAATGAGTATCACTACTACTTATGACGATTATAAAGAAGTGAAGGGAATTAAGATTCCTTATAAGCAAGTGATGAATGTAGGGGTAGAAATAATAAATATAGTGAAAGATGTAAAAATCAACGAAGGAGTATCTGAAGCTGATTTTAAATAATTGATTATCTAAATAATAGAATTGAAAAAGCAACTGAATTGTCAGTTGCTTTTTTTATTTTTGCAGTTGAAAGATTACTTATAAAAAATAAAGAGATGAATATACTTAGATCATTTGCTGTAGTAATGTTAGGGACAGTGCTATTTGCATCATGTAAAAATGAAACAACTGCTAATGCAGAAGTGAAAGAGGCAACTGCTCAAACTAGTGTAAATGAAGTAGCAGGTACAGTAGAGAAAGCAACTTTTCAGATTGAAGGAATGACATGTGCTATCGGATGTGCTAAACTTATCGAAGGAAAATTAGCTGGTCTAGATGGAGTAAAAGATGCACATGTGGACTTTGACACGAAGACGGCTGTAGTAGAGTTTGATGATGCTAAGCAGGATGTAACTTCTTTAGTGAAAACTGTAGAGAAGATTGCTAATGGGATTTATCAAGTAGATAAAACGAGTATTAGTAGTGTAAAGTAGATAGGAATATAGAATGTTTTGCCTTTTTTATTTCCGTCAATAACAGGGAAAAAGGTAAAAAAAAGTAAATAATGTACGAGATAAGTCTTCTGTGGTTTATCTCGTTTTTTATTGTGACTTTTCTTCTGAGTGAGTCCGTAGTGAGTCCGTAATGAGTCCGTAGTGACTCCATTAAAATAGGCTTTTTAATGGAGTCATTATGGATCTTCTATACTGTCACTATGGATTCAATAGAAAGAAGAGACAAAAAAATGGAATTAACTACTATAGCTAATTCCATTTAAATATAAAAAAATCGAGATGTTCTTGATTAAGGTATTGCTGGTGAACTTGGTTGTTTCTCAGTCCATTGTAGCGTTTCTATTAGCTTGCGCATATCTTTTTTGACATATTCGCTTGCAGGTAGTATAGAATCATAATTTGGTTTAGCGTAGAAATATAGTGAAGCGACTATGAAGTTTTTAACGCTATCTGTAGCGTAAAACTGTACATTAGTTGCAGCATTTCCTTCTACGTTATAGAACATACCATAGACTCTGTCTTTAGTATTAATGAACGGCTGTTCGATGATTTCATCTGCTTTTACGAAATGCTCATAAGTTAGCTTTTGCGCATCTTTTAATAGCAGATTGACATTGCCATCTACTGGTTTATAGTTGATAAAGATTGTAGCCTTCATCTGTGGATAATGTATCTCTAAAGAGTTATTCTTTCCTTCCTTTATAGTAGACCATTTATTCTGACTAAATTCAAATCCGTTAGCATTCTTATATGTTGTGTACTCCTGATTAGGATAATCTAGAGCTAAGAATGCATTAGGTTTAGGTGTAGTCTCCTCTTTACACGATGTAAATAGAGTTAATAATAAAATAGTGCTTATAATGGGAATTCTCATGTTTCTGATTGTCAATTAGTGTTCTAATCTAAATATGTAACCTACTTAAAACGGAAGATTATCATTATTAGTCTCTTTAGGGATATTAAAATTATCTATAGCATCCTTTTTTTCTTCTTCAAAGGTAGTTTTTGTTTTGTAATCATTCTCCTTTTTAGTGTCTAAAAACATAAATTCGGTAACCATTATTTCTACAGTCTGTCTTGAGATACCATCATCTCCTTGCCATTGACGAGAGCGGATTCTACCTTCTACATAAATGCGATCTCCTTTAGATAGATATTTTTCACAGACTTCAGCAGCTTTATTCTTCACCACTAAGTTATGCCACTCTGTAGAAGTGTATTTTTCGCCTGAAGTTTTATTTAGATAAACTTCATTTGTTGCGATTGGAAAACGCCCAATACAGTTGCCATTCTCGAAGTAATGCATCTTTACGTTATCACCTAAGTGACCTATTAATGTGACTTTATTAAGGGTGCCGTTCATAGTGTTAGTCTATTAGTGTTTTTAAATCTACAGATGTAATAAAGTTATGAATTACTATTGGAAAACCAAATTTATTTAAGTTAACCCACTGAGTAGGTGTACCAGGTAGATGATCTACCTTTACAGCCCAAAACTTGATATGGAGTTTCTGATGTGATAATTGGTGTAATATCGGTGACTCCGTTAGATTGATAATCTCTTTTATAGATAATAAAGAGCCATATTTCTCTGTAATAGCTTTAGTGATATCTTCAATATTGTGGTCAAAGCTATCAATAATAGGAAATTGATAAAGCTGCTGCCATATATCTTTTTCTGTACGTTGTTCTATTATCGTATCACTGTTAGGATCTAATAATATAAGAAAATCTAGATATCTTTTCTTTATTTTTATCTTACTTAGCTTGACTGGTAAAGTGGCTACTTGGTTAGTAGCGTAAGCTACGCACTCGTTTATATAAGGACATACACTACAGTCTGGGTTCTTAGGAATACATTGTGTAGCTCCGAAGTCCATAATGGCTTGGTTAAAAGTAGCCGGTTCATTATGAGGTATTAACTTAGCTGCTAATACTTGGAATTCTTTCTTAGTACTATTGGTTGATATATCAGAAGTGATACCATACACTCTAGCGAGTACCCTGAATACATTTCCGTCTACTACAGGGACTACTTCGTTATAAGCGATAGAAGCTATGGCAGCAGCAGTGTATTCTCCTACACCTTTTAAGGTAAGAAGTTCTTTATAGTTAGGTGGGAATATTCCATTTAATTCATAAGCTACTTTTTTAGCTGTTGCGTGTAAGTTACGTGCTCTGCTGTAGTAGCCTAGTCCTTGCCATAATCTCATTACATCATCTTCGGGTGCATTAGCTAAGTCCGTTACTGTTGGATATGTGTTCAAAAAGGCTTCAAAATAAGGCAAACCTTGCGCTACACGCGTTTGTTGAAGAATAATTTCTGACAGCCAAATAGCATAAGGGTTTTTAGTTTCTCTCCAAGGTAAAAAGCGTTTGTTGACTAAGTACCAAGTAATGAGTTTATTAGAAAAAGTCATTGTAAAAAGTATAGAACGCAAACTTAAAACTTTATATATTTAAATTTTAATCAATTAAGGTTGAATTATTGGGATATAAATTAATATATTTG
>JBOFGJ010001040.1:0-2081 GCA_051649065.1 Flavobacterium sp.
CCTTCCTTATATCTCCTCAATAACTGCAGTATCACAGCACAATGTTTGCTCAGGAGGTCTGATTCAGCACCTATACAGCACGCATACCTCACGAATTATCCAATAAAACAATACTCGAAATAACAGAAATGAACCTCTGCTCAAATTTGATTGTGATTATATAATACACCTCATTACAAAACACTTGCAAAGGTCAGGATACTAAAATTGGAATTTTTAGCAAAGGGAAGAAAGCGCCACTTTTGACCTTTTTTTGCCTAATTTCACCTATGCTGTCCTGAAAGGCATATAATCACATAAAATCGTCAATCCCTTATACACAAAGGGCTGAGAGGGGTACTTTGAAGGGTTTGTTCGGGAAGGGTTGTAGAAGGCTTTTGTAGTTCTTCGGAAAACAGACCCTCTTTCCGAACAATTGCTGGATTCTTCCGCAGCCCTTCCGAAGGAATGGGTACATATACCCACACAACACATTCATTATCAATATATTAAAACTAAAAAAAGAGCCTTTTTTAGGCAAAAAGTGGTCTTTTTTGCCTTTTTTAGGTCTTTTTTGCTCAAAAGTGCCCTTCTCTCAAAAAAAGAAATTTAACTATCGTAGTTTTGAGATGTAGTGATAGAAGAGATAAAAACAAAAATGAATTATACAAAATAGATTTGAATTAGCTATCAAGTAGAATGGCTTTTGTGGTATTTGACTAATGTGGAATTTGAATATAATATTAATTTTTAATTACTCAAAACACCTTATTTAAACCCACTATAAACTAAACACCACTCTGCTCTGCTCTAGATATGTTTTTGTAAATTGTAGCTTGATAAAAAAGATTATACTATGTTGCCATTACCATATCAGAAGTTCAAGGATGAACTAGCGAACCATATAGATACTGAGAGAATTATCACTAATCCTATACAGCTATTAGCTTATGGGACAGATGCGAGTTTCTATAAGCTAGTTCCTAAGATTGTCGTTCAAGTACACAATCACGAAGAAGCCGTAGCTACACTAAAGACAGCTACGAAGTGTAATGTACCTGTAACGTATAGAGCAGCGGGGACTAGTCTATCTGGACAGGCTGTGACAGACTCTGTATTAATGGTAGCTACGCATAAATGGAAAAAATACGAGATCTTAAACAACGGATTACAAGCTAAGTTCCAACCGGGTATTATCGGTGGTAGAGCGAATATTATCCTTGCTCCTTATGGTCGTAAGATAGGCCCTGATCCCGGGTCAATCAACGCAGCGATGATCGGTGGTATCGCAGCGAACAATGCTAGCGGAATGTGCTGTGGTACTGCTCAGAACTCATATAATACAATAGCAGATATCAAAATCGTTATCTATGATGGTACTGTATTAGATACTGCAAGTGAAGAGAGTAAAAAAGAATTCACTAATAAGCACCCTGAGATTATCAAAGAAATAGAACGTCTTAGAGATGCTATCTATACTGATCGCACATTATACGAGCGCATAGAACGCAAGTTTAAAATCAAAAATACTACTGGATACAGCCTAAATGCCTTTATAGATTACAACGATCCGTTTGAGATTATTAAACATATTATGATAGGGTCTGAAGGTACATTAGCGTTTATCTCTGACATTACTTATAATACTGTAATTAACTACAAGCACAAAGCATGTACGTTAATGATCTTTGAGACGATAGAACAAGCGTGTCAAGCAGTGCCGTTCTTAAAGAAAAGCCCTGTCGCAGCAGTAGAGCTGTTAGATAGAAATAGTATCAAGTCAATAGAAGACGAAGCATTAGCACCTGCCTATTTTAAAACATTGCCTGATACTGCGTGTATTTTGTTAGTAGAAGCACAAGCAGAGAATGAAGTAGAAATGTCTACTAAACAACAACAGATTAGAGACGCTATCACTTCTATTCCTACATATACGCCATTTGAGTTCACGTCAGAACCTCAACAATACGCTTTTAACTGGAAGGCAAGAAATGGACTACTACCTACTACAGGAGCATTAAGAGAAACAGGTACAACCTGTATTATCGAGGATGTCGCCTTCCCTATTGAGAAATTAGCAGATGCTTGTATAGCAATGAAAG
>JBOFGJ010001041.1:0-2901 GCA_051649065.1 Flavobacterium sp.
ATGATCCTGAATTATATTGTGGTTAAAAACCCAGACTTATATAAAAGCGAAAAGCGATACCTAATGATATCGCTTTTCAATCCCCTTAAAAAGTAAATTTCTCTACTTGTATTCTTGTTTTTAAAATTCCATAACCTAAAGGTTATAAGAAAAAAGCCAGTCAATGACTGGCTTCTCTGCTCCCTCTCTTGGGCTCGAACCAAGGACCCTCTGATTAACAGTCAGATGCTCTAACCAACTGAGCTAAGAAGGAAGGTGATATATTACCTTTATTGCGATGCAAATATAAAACGTTTTTTCATTTTTGCAAACACAACAAGCTTTTTTTTATTATTTTTTTACTTACCGAAGATGGCTTTATAAATATCGTTACCATTAGCGAACAGCAACAAACCTATAAGTATAAAGAAACCAATCATTTGTGCTTTCTCTAAGAACTTATCACTTGGTTTACGTCCAGAGATCATCTCATATAATAAAAACATTACATGTCCACCATCTAGTGCAGGAATAGGCAACAAGTTCATTACACCAAGCATAATAGATAGCATAGCTGTAATTCCCCAGAAAACTTGCCAGCTCCAGAACTGCGGAAAAATATCATAGATAGCTTTAAATCCACCTACACCTTTATAAGCACCTGTTTCAGGCTGTACAATTTTCTTTAACTGTCCGAAGTAACTAACCACTCTATCTTTCCCCATATGTAATCCTGCAGGGATAGATTCTACTAAAGAATACTCTTCTCTACTGATCTTATACAGTCCAAGTTTTTGCAAATTATCAAATGGCAATGCAGGTGCATAGTATGTCTCCATCTTACCTTCAGCATTTACATTTACATTAACTGTCATGTCTTTTCCATCACGGTTAACAACGACAGGAATTGTTTTCCCTTTATTCTCTTCTAAAACAGGAGCTACCATATCAAAAAATGGAGTATCAATTCCATTAATTGACTTCACGATATCTTTTAGGGCTAATGTTTTTTCATTAATAGAATTCTCGCCGAAGCCAGAAACTATAAAAGGTATACGCAATCCAATAAAACCATTCCCTTTATTTTCAGTAATCTGTCCTAGAAAGTTAACAGGAAGTTTTATGTGTTCTACTACACCATTGCGTTCGACTTCTATGTCATTCCCCATAAGAATTGCTTCAGGAAGACTATTAAACTTCACAATCTCCTTACCATCTACAGTTAAAACCTTATCCCCTGTCTTAAGACCAGCCTCCTCTAATATTGGATTTTGCACCCAAATACCGTGATTAATATCTTTATTAGCAATATATGATTCACCATAAGTGTAAGCCATACCTATATATATAAGGAACGCCAAAATAAAGTTAACTGTAACTCCACCAAGCATAATAATCAGACGTTGCCAAGCTGGTTTAGATCTAAACTCCCATGGTTGAGGCTCACCTGCAAGTTGATCAGTATCCATACTTTCATCCACCATACCAGATATCTTTACATATCCTCCTAAAGGTAGCCACCCAATTCCATAAACTGTATCTCCAATCTTCTTTTTAAAGAGTGAAAACTTAACATCAAAAAACAAGTAAAACTTCTCTACACGTGTTTTAAAAAGTTTAGCAGGAATAAAATGCCCTAACTCGTGTAAGATAATTAACAAAGACAAACTCAATAAGAATTGAGATAATTTAATAAGTATATCCATTTTTATTTTTTACAAACTGTAATATTATTAAGACAAAAGTAAAATTTTACTTTAACTAATCTTACATTTTTTTAATTCAAGGCTTAAATTATCAATTCTTTCACATAAATCAAGAGAAGCAACTCTATATAAACCTATAAAAAGAACACAAATACTAGTCACACAGAATAACCGCTACTACACAATATTGATTTAAAAAAAACAAAAAACTACCCAATAAAATGCATATTGTTAGACAAAAGGCACAAAGAGGTAGGTAAAATAGCTGTTAATAGAAAACTATTTTCTAACTTTGCTTAACAATTAATATTTTATAATATGTTACAGATAGGTTTTATTAGAGAAAATCAAGATCAGGTAATAAAAGGACTTGCCAAAAGAAATCTTGATGTTGCTGATTTGCTAAAAGAAGTGCTTGAATTAGACGAGAAAAGAAGAAGCACACAGGTGGAGTTAGACAATGTATTAGCAGAATCTAATAAACTATCCAAAAGTATCGGTGAGTTAATGAAGAGTGGTGAGAAAGCGAAAGCAGAACTTATCAAAGAAAAAACTTCTAAACTACGTGATCAAAGCAAACAATTAAATGAAGAACTTAATAGTGTATCTGCATTATTAACAGAGAAATTATATACTATACCAAACGTTCCTACAGATATTGTACCTGCAGGTAAAGATGCTGATGATAACTTAAATGTATTCGAAGCAGGTGAAGTACCAACGTTACATGAAGGAGCAATGCCTCACTGGGAACTTGCAAAAAAGTACGACATTATCGACTTTGAACTAGGTAATAAAATCACTGGAGCAGGGTTTCCTGTATATAAAGGTAAAGGGGCTCGCTTACAGAGAGCATTAATCTCTTACTTCTTAGATAAAAATACAGGAGCAGGATATAATGAATACCAAGTGCCGCACTTGATTAATGAAGCATCAGGATTCGGTACAGGACAGTTGCCAGATAAAGAAGGACAAATGTATCACTCTACAGTTGATGATTTATACTTAATCCCAACGGCAGAGGTACCAGTAACGAATATCTTTAGAGATGTAATCTTACAAGAAAGCGAACTGCCGGTTATGTGTACCGCTTATACTCCTTGTTTCCGTAGAGAGGCTGGGTCATATGGAGCACATGTAAGAGGTCTTAACCGTCTTCATCAATTTGACAAAGTAGAGATCGTACGTATCGAACACCCAGATAATTCTTATAAAG
>JBOFGJ010001042.1:0-2477 GCA_051649065.1 Flavobacterium sp.
GGATTACCATTCTCTTGGTGATTTAAAGCTAATACTTCTTCTTTAATTAACGCTAAAGATTTGTCAATATTTTTATAGTTAAAATATTCTTGAGCATCATTATTATATTCGATAGAGAAGTAATTAGACTCGTTAAACTCCTTAGTAACCTGTTTTAATGAATCTCGAACAATGTCAATACGCTTATGAGCTATATCTATCTTCTTCTCTTCCATCTTATACATATTATTATAATTGGCATAAAATAATACCAATAGTACTGAAGAAAAAAGGAATAAGTAAAAGAAAGCTTTATGTTTCATAATTATGAGTATAAATTAAATAGTGATTTTTAAATTGTCAAACGCCAAATATACATCTTTTGGCAGTATTTCCTGCACCTCTTTATGAAAACCTAAGTCTTGTGCTATATGCGTTAGATAGGTTTTCTCTGGTTTTATTTGCTCGATAAAAGCAAGTGCTTCCTCTAAGCTAAAGTGAGTAGGATGTTCTTTAATTCGCAGCGCATTTACAATTAAAACCTTGCATCCTTTTATTTTTTCTATCTCTTTATCCGAAATATATTTGGCATCAGTAATGTAAACCAAATCCCCAAATCGATATCCAAATATAGGCAATGGCCCATGCATGATATCTAAAGGAGTGATTATTTTATCATTAATGACGATATTCGTGTCAGAAATAACAATGTGCTCTTCTACACTTGGTGCTCCTGGATATCTATCCTCTTTAGTAAAGATGTAATCGAACCTCTTCTCTAGCGCCATCATCACTCGATCTGAAGCGTATAACGGCATCGGACCATGTAGGAATGTCAAGGGACGTATCTCATCTAGTCCTGCGATGTGATCTGCATGCTCATGGGTGTATAATATCGCATCCAACTTAGTACAACCAACTGTCAACATTTGCTGACGAAAATCAGGACCACAATCTACTAAGAATGTGCTCTCGTCCCACTTAACCAAGATCGATGTTCTCAGTCTCTTGTCGCGCGGATCTTCACTATGAGCGACTGGATGATCTATACCTATAATAGGAATCCCCTGAGAAGTTCCTGTGCCTAAAAAATAAACTTCCAAAATGACTTAAATTTTCCACAAAAGTACGGTTTATCTTTTTTTGTTGCACGATATTTGTTACGTTTGTTTAAAATAGCTAACCAATGGAAAACTTTGCGGAAGACTTAAAATTAGATGGTGACAGATTTATAGAACACCAACCTGCAATATCAGATAAAGCCCTTAAAATCAACCTTAATAACGACATTTATGGAACCTTCGCCGAGATAGGTGCTGGTCAAGAAACAGTACGTCACTTTTTTAGAGCTGGTGGTTCTTCTAGAACTGTTGCTAAAGCAATGTCTGCTTATGACAAAGTATTTAGTGATGCTATCTATTCTGTGGAAGAAGATGGACGTTATGTAACAGAAAGTCGCCTGATCAAGATGCTTGATTATGAGACAAAAAAGATAGAAGAACGTCTAATCCGCGCAGAGAATCCTAACAAGACATTCTTTAGTTATGCTAACACAGTGGCTACTATTGATTATGCCAAAAAGAATAAAGGACACGGATGGGTAGGAATTATGTTCCAATCAGAATCAGGTCAACCTTACAATAAAATAGTACTACACATACAGTTTAAAGAAACTGACTCTAAGTTACAACAGGAGACACTAGGGATACTAGGGGTTAACCTTATCTACGGTGCATTCTACCAACATAATGATCCTAAAAAACTGATATATAGCTTATATGATCACTTAGATAAAGATCAAATAGAAATCGATAGCATCAATTTCTCTGGGCCTATCTTTAATAAAGTAGACAATAGATTAATGAGCTTACAGTTGGTTAAAAACGGAATGACTGACGCAGTAATGTTCAATCCTAGTGGACGTTGTGAACTAGCAGCTAACGAATTATACAAACAGAATATTCTAGCATTAAGAGGTAGCTTCAGACCAGTTACTATCGTTAATATGGATATGTATCAGAAGTCATTAGAGAAGTTTATGACTAATAATAACTTAGCTAAAGAGAATACTACAGTAGTATTTGAGATTACACTATCTAACTTATTAGCAGAGGGAGAACTTGACGAAGCAGACTTCTTAGAAAGAGCAGATCTACTGTGTTCTCTAGGACAGACAGTGATGATCTCTAACTACCAAGAGTACTATAAACTGACAGAATACTTCTCTAAGTACACAGATCAGAAAATAGCACTAGCTATGGGAGTAAGTAGCTTACTTAACATATTCGAAGAGAAATACTACACTAACCTAACTGGTGGTATCTTAGAAGGTCTAGGTAAATTATTTAGAAATACAATGAAGATTTACCTTTACCCTATGATAGGCAATGAAGGACAAATAGTAGATTCTACGAACCTAAAAGTAGATTTACACATTAAAGAACTTTATAAGTTCTTTAAAAAGAACGAGCAAATCATAGATATCGAAAATTATAAAG
>JBOFGJ010001043.1:0-1113 GCA_051649065.1 Flavobacterium sp.
ATTCCCAAGCCGCTTTATCTATAATATCATTTTTAGATGGGAATTTTGCAATCCACAATTGCTTTTGATCATCTAAAATATTTGCTTTAGGTCTAGCGCCACCTAATGAAGAACCTGGAGCGATTAATACCTGAAGCCATTTATTCATAGCATCACTATCTGTATCATTTTCATAATGAACAACCGCTTGTTGCAACTCCCGAACTGTTGACCAAGGTGGTGTAGCCTTTTCATTATCATTATCTAGAAAATCACCTAAAAGATCTAATTTAAAGCGTAATGCTCCCATCCTTGTTTCATCAAAAACTCCTAACAAATAATCAATATCATATAAGGTTTTTGCTTTTTCCTTGTTTAACAATGCTAATTGGGCTTCTCTACGTTTCATCAATGTGCGTCCCCACGTATCTGGCATACTGTCTAAAAAAAGTCCAAAGTTTACTTTATTATCAGGAAATTGCTGTCCAGAATAGAATTGAATATCAGGATCAATGAATCGTTGACTCTTGGTTTTTAACCATATTTTATCATATTCAAAACTAAATGCTTTGCGTCCTTTAGCCTGATGAGCTACTAGTACACCTAATAACATAGGTTCTGATAACCCAATCCAATCTGCATAGATATAAATATCTGTTTTTTGTACAGCCATCTTACAATAGATTTAAGTCTTGTAATTTTCTACCAAATTGATCATCTGCTGCTAACTTTAAAAAATCATCCTGCAAACTTAGCACACGAAGGACATTAAAATAAGCTCCCATAGCTACGCTTGGCTCGCCTTTTTCAATTAAGTACAATGTCGATCTAGCAATACCAGCGCGTTCAGCAACTTGTACTGCAGTTAATTTACGACGCTTTCGAGCAAGCTTTATATTTTCACCCATTTGCTCTAATGCCGTCTTATATTTAGGTAATACAGTTTGCTTCTTCATCTCAAAATGATTGTTATTTCATACAAATATAGCAATAATGTATGAAATAACAATCATTTAAACTAAACACATAGTTTCCCAAAGTGGTTATAAGTTCATAAATTTGAATTGATTTCAAAAACAGCATAGGCAATATCAGGATACTAACTCTTACTACCGTCTGAATTAGTGTTTAAGC
>JBOFGJ010001044.1:0-2204 GCA_051649065.1 Flavobacterium sp.
TGTCCATTTTCTAATTCCACACGGAACATAGCATTTGATAATGCTTCTATAATTGCTCCGTCTTGTTCTATTGCTGATTGTTTTGCCATAAAAACTAAGCTGTTGCTCTTCTATTTTTACCACTTGTCATCATGCTATCATATTGTTTATTCAATAAATAAGCATTGACTTGTTGAATTGTATCGATTACAACACTAACCATAATCAATAATGATGTACCTCCATAAAACATCGCCCAACCTTGTTGAACTCCTAATAAACTAACTACAATAGCAGGAAAAACTGCTATTAAAGCTAAGTAAAGAGATCCTGGGAATGTAATTAAAGACATGACTCTATCTAAGAAATCGCCTGTTTCACTACCTGGCTTAATACCTGGAATAAAACCACCACTTCTCTTTAAATCATCGGCCATCTTATTAGTTGGTACTGTAATTGCGGTGTAAAAGTACGTAAAAATTATGATTAATAAAGCAAAAAGTGCATTATACTCCCAACCGAACACATTATGAAATGTTGTACTGATCGATTTAGCAGTATCTGAAGTTGATAAACCAGCTACTGCAGCTGGCACAAACATAATCGCCTGAGCAAAAATGATTGGCATAACTCCTGATGCATTTAACTTTAATGGAATCCACTGACGATTACCGCCTAACATAGATTGATCATAAGTTCCTGAAGCACTTCTTCTTGCATATTGAACCGGTATACGTCTCACTGCAAGAGTTAAATAAATACAAGCAACAATGATTAACAACCATAAAATTACTTCTATAACTACCAACATCGGTCCTCCATTAGTTCCAGTCATTCTTGATTGGAATTCTTGTATAAAAGACATCGGTAATCTAGCAATAATTCCGACCATGATCAATAATGAAATTCCGTTTCCGATACCTTTATCAGTAATTTTTTCACCTAACCACATTGCAAAAACAGTTCCGGTCACTAGTATAATTACTGAAGAAAACAAGAATGAGAAAGAATTGAAACCTAACAAAAATGCGTCTGGTGGTAATTGCACATACAAGTTATAGATGTAACTAGGTCCCTGTAATAAAGTAATACCAATGGTCAACCATCTTGTTATTTGGTTCATCTTCTTTCTACCGCTTTCACCATCATTTTGTAGTTTTTGTAAATAAGGAACAGCCATTCCCATCAACTGAACTACTATGGAAGCAGAAATATAAGGCATAATACCTAATGCAAATACAGATGCTTGCGCAAATGCACCACCTGTAAAAACATTTATTAACCAACCGATACCTTGATCAGTCTGGTCAGTTAAAGCTTGCAATTTCGTTGCGTCAATACCTGGAAGGGTAACTTGTGTACCAAAACGGTACACAAGCAATAACCCTAAAGTTATCAAGATTTTGTTCTTTAACTCTTCTATTTTCCAAATACTGGCTAATGTTTCAAAAAACTTCTTCATCTTGTCTATTAAGATTTTATAACGTTACAATTTCTCCACCAGCTGCTTCGATTGCCTCTATTGCAGATGCTGAAAACTTGTGTGCAGAAACTTTTAACTTTGCTTTAATCTCTCCACGCCCTAAAACCTTAACTAAACTATTTTTAGAAGTTAATCCTAACTCAACTAAAAGAGCAAAATCAACAGTATCCTTAACTACTCCGCTATCAACTAAAGATTGTAATCTTTCTAAATTGATAACATCATATTCTACTCTATTGATATTTTTGAAACCAAATTTAGGAACACGTCTTTGAAGTGGCATTTGCCCTCCTTCAAATCCGATCTTTTTAGAATATCCTGAACGTGATTTAGCACCTTTATGTCCTTTTGTAGAAGTTCCTCCTTTACCAGACCCTTCACCACGACCAAGACGTTTGTTTTGATTGTGTACTGAACCTTTTGCTGGTTGTAAATTACTTAAATTCATACTCTACAATATTATTTAGCCTCTTCTACAGAAACTAAGTGTTGAACTTTACTTACCATTCCTAAGATTGCAGATGTAGCATCATGTTCTACAACTTGACCAATCTTACGAAGTCCTAAAGCCTCTAATGTTCTCTTTTGTACAAGAGGACAGTTAATTTGGCTTCTTACTTGTTTTACTTTAATTTTTGACATAATTCTCTCAAATTAACCTTTAAATACTTTTTCTAAAGAAATTCCTCTTTGTTTTGCAACTGTAGAAGCACTTCTTAAACGTAATAAAGCGTCAAAAGTA
>JBOFGJ010001045.1:0-3307 GCA_051649065.1 Flavobacterium sp.
GCTTATTCACTTTTCAAAATTAATCGATATAAATATACAATTGTCAGATTAATGGTTATTTTTGTGTGATTAAACACAACTTTTATTTATTGTCCAAATGAAAACAAACGCATTTGCATTAAGACACATTGGTCCTCGCCCTGAGGATATGGCAGCAATGCTTAAAACAGTGAAAGCTGACAGCATTGATCAATTAATCAACGAAACTTTCCCAGACACTATTCGTCTAAAAGAAGACTTAAATCTTGCTCCAGCTATGACTGAATATGAATATTTGTCTCATATTCAATCATTGGGAAACAAGAATAAAATATTCCGTACTTTCATCGGGTTAGGATATAACGAGGCGGTAGTTCCTGCAGCTATTATTCGCAATGTATTCGAAAACCCAGGATGGTACACAGCTTATACTCCTTACCAAGCTGAAGTAGCTCAAGGGCGTTTAGAAGCTTTATTAAACTTCCAAACTACTGTTATCGAGCTTTCAGGTATGGAGATTGCAAATGCTTCTCTTCTTGATGAAGCTACTGCCGCTGCTGAAGCAATGATCTTATTATTCGATGTTAGAACAAGAGATCAAAAGAAAAACAACGCTGTTAAGTTCTTCGTATCTGAAGAAATCTTACCACAAACATTATCAGTATTACAAACTCGTGCTACTCCATTTGGTGTAGAATTAGTAGTCGGTAATCACGAAGAGTTTGACTTCTCAGAAGAATTCTTTGGTGCTATCTTACAATACCCTGGCAAACACGGGGTAGTTGCTGACTATGCTGACTTTATCAACCAAGCTAAAGCTAAAGACATTAAAGTAGCTGTAGCTGCTGATATTATGTCATTAGTATTATTAACGCCTCCTGGAGAAATGGGTGCAGACGTAGTAGTAGGTACTACTCAACGTTTTGGTATTCCATTGGGATTCGGAGGACCTCACGCTGCTTTCTTCGCTACTAAAGAAGAGTACAAACGCAGTATGCCAGGTCGTATCATCGGAGTATCTAAAGATGCTGATGGTAACTTTGCATTGCGTATGGCATTACAAACACGTGAGCAACACATCAAACGTGAAAAAGCAACATCTAATATCTGTACAGCTCAAGTATTATTAGCTGTTATGGCTAGTTTCTACGCAGTATACCACGGACCTAAAGGATTGACTAACATCGCTTCTTTAATCCACGCTAAAGCGGTTACTGTTGCTACAGAATTAGGTAAATTAGGTATTGAGCAAGTTAACGCTAACTTCTTTGACACTATCTTAGTGAAAGCTGACGCTGCTAAAGTGAAACCTATTGCAGAAGCTAACTCTATTAACTTTAACTATATCGATGCTAACACGATCTCTATCTCATTAAACGAGACTGTAGAATTAGCCGATATCAATGCTATCGTTAGTATCTTCGCTCAAGCTACTGGTAAAACAGCTACTGAAGTAACTGCATTAAGCACTGAAGTAAAATACCAAGCTAAACTAAAACGTACTTCTAAATTCTTAGAGCACGCTGCATTTAACAGCTACCACTCTGAGACTGAGTTAATGCGTTATATTAAAAAATTAGAGCGCAAAGACTTAGCTCTTAACCACTCTATGATCTCTTTAGGTTCTTGTACAATGAAATTGAATGCTGCTGCTGAGATGTTACCATTGAGTAACGCACAGTGGAACAATGTTCACCCATTCGTTCCTGCTGATCAAGCGCAAGGATATTTAGAGATGCTACACAGTTTAGAACAACAATTAAATGTAATCACTGGTTTTGCTGGTACTACGTTACAACCTAACTCTGGTGCTCAAGGAGAGTACGCTGGTCTTATGGCTATCCGTGCTTACCACCACTCTAGAAATGACTTCCAACGTGATATCGCGCTTATTCCTGCATCTGCACACGGTACTAACCCTGCATCTGCGGCTATGGCTGGTATGAAAGTAGTGGTTACAAAAACAACTCCTGAAGGAAACATCGACGTAGCTGACTTAAAAGCTAAAGCTGAACAATATAAAGACAACTTATCTTGTCTTATGGTTACTTACCCATCTACACATGGTGTATATGAGTCTGCTATTATGGAGATTACTCAAATCATCCACGATAACGGAGGACAAGTATATATGGATGGTGCTAATATGAACGCACAGGTGGCTATCACTAACCCTGCTAATATCGGGGCTGACGTATGTCACTTAAACTTACACAAGACTTTCGCTATACCTCACGGTGGTGGTGGACCTGGTGTAGGACCTATCTGTGTGGCTGAGCACTTAGTACCTTTCTTACCGACTAACCCTGTGGTTAAAGTAGGAGGAGAACAAGGTATCACAGCTATCTCTGCTGCTCCTTATGGATCTGCATTAGTGTGCTTAATCTCTTACGGATACATCACTATGTTAGGTACTGAAGGACTTACTAAAGTAACTCAACAAGCTATCTTAAACGCTAACTATATGAAGTCTCGTCTTGAGGAGCACTACTCTATCCTATATACAGGTGAGAAAGGACGTGCTGCACACGAGATGATCGTTGATGTACGTGAGTTTAAAGAAAAAGGTATTGAAGTAACGGACATCGCTAAACGTCTTATCGACTACGGATTCCACGCTCCTACAGTATCTTTCCCAGTAGCTGGTACTTTAATGATAGAGCCTACTGAAAGTGAGAGCAAAGAAGAGCTTGACAGATTCTGTGATGCAATGGCTTCTATTCGTCAAGAAATTGAGAATGCTACAATCGAGAACCCAGTGAACGAGCTTAAAAATGCTCCTCATACATTAGCTTTATTAACAGCTGACAACTGGGATCTTCCATACTCAAGACAAAAAGCAGCTTACCCACTTCCTTACGTAGCTGAGAACAAGTTATGGCCTACTGTACGTCGTATCGATGACGCTTATGGTGACAGAAACTTAGTATGTTCTTGTGCTCCTATCGAAGTATATATGGAGAACTAATCTTAACTGATTTATCTATACAAAAAACGCCATCGTTATGATGGCGTTTTTTTATATTCATGCTTTACTTCTTGTTCCTATAATGCATAACTAGTAATATGATGCTTCTTAGCGAACTCCTTTTGAGCTTCTGCTAACATTTCTTCTACCAGGTCTTTTTTGGCATTTATACTGTCTATTGCCATATAATACACCTCGAGCTTATCTTCTGTCAATTGTTCATTCTTAGATTCTTCAGCCATTTTAGCATAATAACCCAATTCCTCTTCACTTAGAGCCATATACTCTAGTAAGGCATCACGCATTGGTATCACATCCTCCTCTACTTTTAGATCTTGGTATTGCTGCTTAGAACGTTCT
>JBOFGJ010001046.1:0-3580 GCA_051649065.1 Flavobacterium sp.
AACCGTGGGGGGGTATTCGGAATCTATCATAACAATGGAAAAGAGAATGTGATGATTAATAATGCTATGATAGACTATAATTTCTTCGACGTATTAGAGATTGAATTAAAAGAAGGTCGAATGTTATCCGCAAAGCTATCTTCTGATAGTTTAGTCAATGTTGTAGTGAATGAGACTTTCGTGCGTACGATGGATTTGGCTAAACCTCTTGATACTCCAATAGAACTTTTAGGCAAGAAGAAAACAATAGTTGGGATAATTAAAGACTTTAATATAGAGGGACTTGAAAAAGAAATATTGCCATTTGTGTATTCCTATATTCCCGAGAGTAAGCATAGCTATGGAATGTATTCTGTCGTGTATATTAAGGTTCATCCAGAAGATATTAGTAAGACTATTATAGATATTGAGAAGTTATGGAAGAAATATAATATAGAAGATAAGGATGTATTTAAATATGAATTCGTAGATAAGCAGTTTCAAGAGACATTCTATAAAGTGCAGATGGAGAAGAAGATATTTAATGTACTAAGTTGTTTTGTAGTCTTCATTGCCCTATTTGGATTGTTTGCAGTATCGTCTTTCACTATAGGAACTAGATTAAGAGAAGTAGCCATTCGCAAAGTGCTTGGTGCAGAGACTACGGGTTTATTAAGACAGCTATCATTCCAATATATTGTTTATTGCTTAATTGGATTTGTGATAGCGATATTCCCAAGTTATTATTTTTTGAGTAAGTGGTTAGAGAACTATGCTTATCGCATAGCGATAGACTGGAGTATATATGTGTTTAGTTTATTGTTGATACTTGTATTGACAGTGATAGTAGTGTTAAGTCGTGCCTATAAAGCCACTAGAGTAGATGTGTTGAAATATATTAAATACGAGTAGCGATGTTAAAGAACTGGTTAAAGATTTATTGGTCTAATGTGTTGAAGAATAAGGCTTATTTTATTCTGACACTACTTAGTTTGGGAGTTGGTTTTGCTTCAGTTATTTTGTCTTTTGTACATTATAGAGAGGAGATATCTTATGATCAGTCTAATCCTAATAAGGATAATGTATTCACTGTGGAGTCTGTAATGAATGCAGAAACAAGTTGGGTAAAGCTTCCTTATCCATTTGGAGCCAAGTTAAAAGAGAGTTCTAGTCATGTTGTTGATTATACTTATATGGATAATTACTATAGTGATGGAATAATGACAATAGCTGGACAAAAGAAGTCTGTAGAAAAGGTTGTACAAGTAAAGTCTAATTTCTTTGACTTCTTCCCTTTTGAGATAGTAAAAGGAGATAAACAAAAGCCTTTTAATGGGCCAAAACAAGCTGTAATATCGGATAAATATGCTGAAATGCTATTCGGTAAAGTAGATGTCGTAGGTCAATCTTTTGTATATGGAAAAGAAACTTACGCAGTAAGCGCTGTGTATAGTTTAGGTAGTGAGCGAAGTTCAGTAATGGCTAATGTTCTACTAAATGATGTAGATGGATTTGAAAAGGATGCTTTGGATTCTTGGGGTAATTATAATTCGTCAATATGGTTAAAATTAGATGATGCTAAATATACATCAGAAGTAGCAAGATTGATTAAAGATATCCTTATAAAAGAGGTCTATGTACCATTAGCTAGAGAGAAAGGGGTGACTGTGGAGGAGTATATGGAGAAAGAAGAAGGGAAGACTTTAGAGGAGTTTATTACAGAAAAGGATAAAGGGTTTAGACTTCACTCGCTTGCCAATCAAAGGATGCAAAAGGCTAATTGGTTAACTGGTACACCTGAGGGAGCAACTAATGTCTCGAGAATGTATATTATGATAGGACTATCTCTGTTGATATTAATTTTGTCAGTATTTAATTACGTTAATCTAACTACAGCGCAGGCTATTAGTCGTACGCGTGAGGTCGGAATTAGAAAGACACTTGGAGCAACTAGACTAAATCTGATCTCTCAAGGATTATTTGAAGCGTTGATTACTTCGTTGCTAGCGTGTATTGTTGCCTTTGTGATTATTGAGTTTTTGCTGCCTTGGTTAAAGGTGTTCTTAGATTCTAAGATGGAGGTAGAGCTTGTTTATATTGTGCCCTGGTTAATTTTGTTTATTGTTCTTATTGTGTTATTAGTAGGCATTGTACCAGCTATATTTACGGCTAGTTTTAAAACTTTAGAAGTCTTAAAAGGAGAGGTGAATAAAAGCAAGAAAGGAAACACTCTGAAAAATACGATGTTAGTAATACAGTTTACAGTGGCGTGCTTTTTTATGATAGGAAGTTATATCGTTTACCAACAGGTGGATTATATGATGAATAAGGATCTAGGGTTTAAAGGCGAACAAGTGGTTTTAATTCCTTATACTCCTAAAGTAACTTATGAAGATAGGGTGAGACTTTATTACTCACTCAAGGAAGAAATGATCAAAGTAAGTGACGTGGAAGATGTGACAATAGCATCTATAAGTATAGCGAGTAGTATGGGGAGTTCTTCAAGCTTTATATATAAAGGCAATAAAGTTCAGGGGATAAATGTGGGGATGGATTATAACTATCTTGATATGTTTGATATTAAAATGAAAGAGGGTAGAATGCTGTCTCCTGAGTTTGCGAGTGATACAATATCTAATATTCTTATTAGTGAACGCACAGCTTATGAGATGAAAGAGGCTAATCCTATAGGAAAAGTAATCGATTGGAATGAGATACCACTAACAATAGTGGGTGTAGTTAAAGACTTTAACTTATATAATCTTAAAGCTAATTATGTACCATTAGTTTACTTTCACCTAAAGACAGTGGATTGGGTGGGACTTAATAGCAGACAAATCTCGGTAAAAGTAAAAGGGGATAATGTAGAAAAAACAATGAATGAGTTAGCGAAGATTTGGGAAAGAAGAGATGTGTCTGAAGAGCCATTTAGTTATGAGTTCGCAGATAAACGCTTTGCCAAGACATTTGACAATGTAAAGAAAGAGCGCAATGTTTTTATTACTCTGAATACAGTAGTTGTGTTTATCGCATTGTTTGGGCTGTTTAGCTTAGCGTCTTTTAATATTAATAATAGACTGAGAGAAGTAGCTATTCGAAAAGTGTTAGGGGCTAGTTCATCTAGCTTATTAAAACAACTGTCTGTACAGTACGTAGTGATGTGTCTTGTAGGTTTTGGTATTGCGATATTCCCTAGCTATTACTTCTTAAACAAATGGTTGAGTGATTATGCTTTTAGAATTGATATTAGTGTAGAACCATTTATCTTTTGTTTGATTGTGATACTAATATTAACAGGTGTGGTTGTATTCTTAAAAGCATGGTCAGCGACGAAGATCAATGTACTGAAATATATAAAATATGAATAACCATAAAACAAATTTAAATATGAAAAAAATAGTAATGTTCTTCTTATTAGTAGGAGGAAGTGTGTTCGCGCAATCAAAAGAAACACGTCAAGTGAATGACTTTAGTTCAGTTAAATCTTCACAATCGATAGAAGTTAATTTTACGTATGGAGGAACTAAAAATGTCGTGGTAGAAGTAGAGAAGTCTGAGAACATGAAGGATGTAAAGACAGAGGTTACAAGTAGTGGAGAAT
>JBOFGJ010001047.1:0-1070 GCA_051649065.1 Flavobacterium sp.
TTGTCGTATAGAAGATGCAATTAATCAGAATTTTAATAAGAAAATAGTCGAAATAGATTTATCAGTTCAAGAACAAGAATGGAATAAAGCAAAGCACCTTTGGTTTTTACCGAAGTGGTTTAAACAGAGAAAAGTCAAGTCATTCTTAAATGGGTATTCTAAAGTTAAGGTTAAGTCTGAACATGAGGTTAATCAATTGTTTATCCAAATAGAAGATTTTAAGGCAGCTAAACAAAGTTGTGAGAATTCAAATTACAAGGATATTAATCGATTATTACATATTTATTATTCAAATGATAGACTAGATTTTGAAGCGATTTATACAGAGATTGAAAACCTAAGTAGTATTTCTAAATTAGCACAACAAAGTGGTTTTTATGGAATAGATAAGTGGTTATTAGGATTCTATAAAAATACCAATGTAAGAAGAGGTATTTCTGAAGTAACTACTTTCTTAAAAACATTTATCGTGAAGTATCACGATGTTCAATCGTTCTCTACTTCAGTGCCTTCTAGCGAAGAAGTTGATGGAATATTGGCTAACCTAGACAAGCTTAATGATTGGATTAACTATAATGTTTATAAAGACGAAGGAAGTAAGCTAGGGTTATCGTGGTACATTGATTTATTAGAACAAGGTAAAATAGGAAAGAACAATCTAGATACAGATCTAGAGCGAATTTTACATATTAATCTGTTTATAAAAACAGTTAGTAGCTCGTTTGCTCTTAGTGGATTTGATGCTAAGATCTATGAGACTTTAAGTAAGCAGTATCAAGATATTCACTCTGAGTATACAGAGTTAAACAAGAGTCAGTTAGTATTAAAGTTAAGTAATCGTATTCCGAGAAGCTTCTTTGAGTTTATTCAAAGTTCAGAATTAGGAATGCTTAAACGTGCTATACGCAGTAGAGGAAGAGGGTTAAGCTTAAGAAAGCTGTTTGATCAGATGCCGAATCTTATTTCACGTCTAAAACCGTGTATGTTGATGAGTCCTATCTCAGTAGCTCAGTATTTTGACGTAAGTACAGAACACTTTGATTTAGTAATATTTGATGAAGCTTCTCAGT
>JBOFGJ010001048.1:0-1545 GCA_051649065.1 Flavobacterium sp.
TGCGTATCTGGTTAAAACCAAATGCGATGGCTTCTTATGGATTAACACCAAGTGATATCGTACAGGCATTACAAGAACAAAACGTAGAAGCTGCTCCAGGTAAAGTAGGAGAAAACAGTAAACAGAGTTTTCAGTACGCTTTAAAATATACAGGAAGATTAGAAACTCCTGAGGAGTTCGGAGATATTATTATTAGATCTAATGGTACAGGTAAGATATTGCGTCTTAGTGATGTGGCAGAGATAGATTTAGGTGCGTATTCTTACGCAATGACTCTAACTGCTTATAAACAACATGGTACATATATAGCAGTAAACCAAACAGCAGGATCCAATGCACACGAGATTATTAAACAGTGTGAAGAGTTATTAAGAGAGGCGGAAAAAGACTTACCTGCAGGAGCGAAGTTCGAAGTATATTCTAACTCGAATGACTTCTTATTAGCATCTATTGATAAGTTGATTGCAACTTTAATCGAAGCATTTGTATTAGTGTTCATAGTTGTATTAGTGTTTTTACAAGATTGGCGATCTACTTTAATTCCAGCTATTGCTGTGCCAGTAGCTATTGTGGGTACGTTCTTTTTCTTAAACTTATTTGGGTTTTCTATTAACTTATTGACTCTTTTTGCTTTAGTACTGTCCATCGGTATTGTAGTGGATGATGCTATTATCGTAGTAGAGGCTGTACACGCTAAGCTCTATGAAGGAGCTGAGAGTGCTAAAAAAGCTACTGTAAGCGCCATGAGTGAACTTACTACTGCTATTATCTCTATTACTTTAGTGATGTCTGCGGTATTCGTACCAGTGACGTTTATTAATGGTTCAGTAGGGGTATTCTATAAAGAGTTCGGTATCACCTTAGCAGTAGCTATCTTGATTTCGGCTATTAACGCCTTGACATTAAGTCCTGCTTTATGTGCAATCATGCTTAAACCGGAGTCTGGAATACACGAAGAGAAAAGAGGTTTTGTCAATAGATTTAAGACAGCCTTTAATAGTTCTTTTGACAGAATGACTAATAGATATGTAGGTGTATTAGGTTTCTTAAATAAGAATAAGTGGTTGTCTTTAGGAAGTATAGTGGTATTTGGAGCATTGTTTGTATTCCTTACTAAGACTACACCTACGGGGTTTGTACCGAATGAAGATAGTGCTTCTATCTATGGTAACATTATTCTGGCACCATCTACTTCATTAGAAGAGACAGAGCGCATCTCTAATCAGATCGATAGTATTGCGATGAGTATTCCAGAGGTGAAGTTTACTTCTCGATTAGCAGGGATGGACTTCTTCAGTGGTAATGGTAGTTCGTACGCGGTAGAGTTTATCAAGTTAAAACACTGGAAAGATAGACCTAATCCAGAGCAAAACATACACAATGTAGTAGCTCAGTTATTTGCTAAGACAGCACATATTAAGGATGCTAATATTGTGTTTTTTGCAGCACCTACATTACAGGGATTTGGTAACAGTTCAGGTTTTGAGATACAATTACAAGATAAGACAGGTGGAGATTATAAGAAGTTTGAAGAGGTTATAGGTG
>JBOFGJ010001049.1:0-7374 GCA_051649065.1 Flavobacterium sp.
TTTGTACCTTGGAGGAAGATTTCTTGTCCCTTACAGCTAACAATAATGCAACTCTATAAAACAAAACCATTATGAAAAAAGCTAATCAACAAGTATTACATGCATTGCTCTCAAGCAAAGAACTAGCTAGTGTATTAGAAAATACAAAAGACACTATCCAAGAAGATGCTATCTTCAACTACCTGTTAAAGAATGACGTATTATTTAAAGTTGACTGTGAAAATGCTCATTTAGATAGTGACGCTATATCGTTTATTATTAGAAGGATGAGTACATTAGGAAAAGAATTCGCTCTTAATGAAAAGAAACTTGACAAAAAGGTCTCTAAGGCAATCAAAAAAGAAAAAATAGAGAAGAGTGAGGCACTTGCCTATCTAATCAATCAGATACGAAAAAAACTACCTAAGAATTATACTATCTATAACTTAGAACGTGGTGATGAAGCTTACTACATCGGGGTAATTAAAAAGAAAGACTTAAAGAAACTAAGCAAACTTGATTTGGACTTCGGTATATTTCACAAGTTTAAAAGTGATGCTGACCACGAACCGTTTTATGTCATCGAATGCTCATGTGGAGCAACCTATATTTGGGAAACACAAGAGGATGATACTGATCCTACTAAGGGCGTGTGCCATAGCTGTGGCAAATCATTTGCAGATGACAATAACACTGCATCTCCAAATTAAAAGAGGAAAACACAATATATTAACTAAATATCATTATCTTTAATCTTATCAAACACCATTATTCTAATGATAAGTAATCCGTTAAGAGCTTTAATATTTTCCTTATTTATAGGGATTTCAACAGGTGCGTGTAGTAGTGATGATCTCAAAACTACCCCTCCTATAGAAGAATCAATTGTCGATTTGTCAACCCCGCAAATTTTCTTATTCTCCTCTAGTGTCATTCTACAGCAGTCTACTTTTATAGAAAAGGCTGTCACAGACAAAGGAACGGAGAGATTAGAGACTGAATGGGAAGAGCAAATAAAAAGGAATCAACCAATGTCCTTTGCGATCTCAAATGATAGACTAGAAGTATACTTCGCTACAGGTGAGAATAAGGCCTTCGATATTAATATTAAAAATAATCAGATTAATATAGTACTTGGCGATGATATCCCTTATTTGTTTGCAACGTTATCTAAAGACAATAAAAATCTCTCTGTCGTTTCTTCTTTCTACAAAATAAAAGGTGTAGATAGAATCCAAAACACAGTCAAAGAAGATTACTTATATGCATATGTACCTATAGGTTTACACAACTATAATATAAAGTATGATCACCTTAAAGAAATACAAGGTCAGTACCTGCGTATAGCATTTGAATACAAGATAAAACCTTAGTAACATAAACGTGTATAAACTAATAAAGGAGCTCGATGAGCTCCTTTATTAGTTTATACACCTAAATAAGACAATTAATGACAATAAACAAGAATTTATTTAAAAAAACACACAATCACATAGAGTTTCTATATAAAATCAAATAATACAATAGTTAATATTAACAAAATTCAATATATTCGTGTCATAACAATCACAAAAGAACACTATGATACGCACCACTATTAAATTTTTATTCCTATCAATAATAATAGGAATATCTACTACAAGCTGTAGTAGTGATGATTCAACTCCAGTTAAACCAACTATTGTTCCACCTATTATCAAACCAGATATTGCTTTAGTTTTTGATTATAACACAACTATAATCGCAGAACAAAAGAACTTTAAAGACGGTACTGCTACAGATATAGGTACAGCTCAAATAGCAAAAGAATGGACTTCTAACATGGAGTACTTAAAGCCTACTAAACTTACGCTAGACAAAGAAAAACTAGTAGTTACTTACAACGAAAACAAAGTACAAGAATATACAGTTAAAGTAGAGAATAACAATATCATTATACAAGCTACAGATAAACACCCTGCTTACACTTTCGCTAAAATGTCTGATGATAAAAAGAGTTTATCTATACACTCTTCATTCTTCCGTATCAAGGGAATACATAAAACGCTAAATGTAAACACTGTAGCTTCTCTACAGGAATATGGAGAAGTAGACTTTAATACTTTTACTAATAAATATAATCACTTAAAGAATACAAGTGGTAAATACCTGAAAGTTGAATTTAAATACACTCAAAAAAACTAAGATATTATGAAAAAGATACTTTATACTTTAGTTGCCTTAGCTTTTAGTAGTGCAACTTTCGCGCAAATGTTTGGGTCAAATGCAGTAAAATCTGATGAATTCTACCCTGGTGCTATATTTAGTGAGCAGTCATTAAAAGGGCTTAACCCTGCTAAAATAGCGACTACTACGAATAAAACTGATGTAATATTGCCTTTAAGTTTATTGGAATACCCTTTCACCATAAGTGATTATTCTAAAGAAAGCTGGAATAAAATTATTGAGAAGTATTACCCAAAACTATCAGAAAGCGATTCAAATGAAAGCTTTTATTTTAGTACACCTTCTAAAGTGAATTCATTAAAATACTATGATAAAGCGTACAATACGTATGAAGCAATAAAGCACTTCTTCGGCGTCGATGCTATTACTACTAAGAATATATTCTTTGGTAAAAGTGAGCAAATAATATATTCTTTAAGTATAGATATTCCGGAGGATGGAAAGTTTATCAGTGATAAAGAATATGAAAAGATAAAAGGTCAGAATCCAATAGTCATTAATCAGATTAACTTTGGTAAAAGAGCAGACATACTAGTTGCTTCTAATCAAGATGAAGTTAGCATAAGAAGAGCTTTTAGTATATATAAAGATAAAGAAACAAACCGATATGAAGAAGCTAGAAAGCTATTAGCAGATGCTTCTATCCAGCTTATATTCTTTGGTAAGAATAGTATCGATATTTCTGAATTGACCAATGAAGAAATTATATTAGCTTATATTGCCTTTATTACTAAACCAGCTATTAAAGAAGATTATTTCTTCCCTATAAGTTATGGAGGAGCTGTTTTAAACAGTAACAATGCTTACTATGAGAGCGACATCATGAAAGATACATATAAGTAAAAACAACACTTAAAGGAGCTCGATGAGCTCCTTTATTTATAACATCAAAAAAGCAAGTGAACCATAGGTCTACTTGCTACTATAATATAAACCCATTTTCTTCTTTAATTCGTTTGATTGTAGCAAAACTATACCTGAACTGCTCAAACAGTCTTACACGTATCGAAGGTTAAGCAGTACAAAACACATTTTTTTATTAACTTACTCATACTATAAATCTAACAGAACAGACAGTGGCTAACAATACAATTAATTCTCCGCAAACATCACACCCTGAAGGTTTCGAAAGTTATACAATGGAAAAGAAAACCATTGATTTAGGTAAAGCAAATGGATATGCCTTGCTGAGTATTATTCCTATTACCCTACTTAATATAATTCCTTATTATCTAATATGGGGAAGACTTATTAGTATATCAGTATTAAAAGAATTACATCCACTAGCAATCATGGGATATTGTTTTTTATCTATATTTATTATGCTAATAGGTATTGTTTTCCATGAACTTATACATGGTGTTACATGGTCTCTATATACAAAGAAAGGATTTAAATCTATGAAGTTTGGAATCCTAAAAGAATACCTTACTCCTTATTGTCATTGTAAAGAACCGCTAAAAGTCAGAGTTTATAGTATAGGAGCTATTATGCCTGCCATTATACTAGGTTTTATACCTTCTATTATAGCTATTTTGTTAGGGAATTTTGGTCTGTTATTATTCGGCATATTTTTTACTGTATCAGCTATGGGAGACTTTATGATTATCTACCTCATCTATAAAGAAGATAAAGAGACTTGGGTACAAGATCACCCTAGTGAAGCGGGATACTATCTACTGAAGGAATTAAACCCAAAAAAAGACAGCCAATAAGCTGTCTTTATAAGTTGTTTATCATTTATATATTGCTATTAAGGAATCAACACTGCTCTTCCTTTTAGCTCGCCTTTTCTCATTTTATCATATACTTCTAGCGCTTGGTCTAATCTATACTTTTCTACTTCTATATGGATATGCCCATTTTTAGCTAGGTCAATGACCTCCATAAGTTCTACTTCAGAACCCCAATACGGAATAGATACATTCACTCCAAAAGGCACTTTACCGAATCCAAAAGGATAGGCTCCTCCTGATAATCCGATGATAGTAAGATCTCCGTTTAGAGAAACTACTTTTGCCCCTAATGCAATGGTAGAAGTAGCACCTACAAAATCAAAGACAGCTATCGCTTTCTTTACACCTGTGATTTTCACAATCTGCTCAGCCGCGTCTGCATCAGTAGAATTAATCACATAACTCGCTCCCATCTTCTTAGCGAAGTCTAACTTATCTGTTGTGATATCACATGCTATAACAGTTGCACAGGTCACTGCTTTTAAGATTTGCAATGCTGTATGTCCTAATCCACCTATACCAATCACCACCACATACTGCTCTGGTGTAAGCTTAGGTAACGACCTTTTAATAGCCGAATAAGGTGTTAAAGCCGCATCTGTAATAGGCGCCGCCATCACAGGATCTAAGTCGTGTATGTGAACTAACAACCTAGATGAAGGCACTAACATATACTCTGCCATACCACCATTTAGCCCTAATCCCCCACCAGCAGGTTGATCCGCATGGTTATCACAGTAGTTCTCAGAAGACTGTCTGCATGGCTTACAGTGCCCACATCCCCAAGGACCATATACTACTACTGCATCTCCTTTCTCAAAGCCTTTAACGCTCTCTCCCATCGCTTCTACATACCCCGCATTCTCGTGTCCTAGGGTAAAAGGCCCTGGTACGATACCATCATCTATCACATGCAAATCAGAGTGACATACTCCTGCAGCCGCTATCTTTATTAATACTTCATCTCCTTGTGGTACAGGGATCGGCATATTATCGACTATCTGTACCTCATTAAGTCCTAAAAATCTTACTGCTTTCATATTTTACAATTTTTTATTGATCATTACTAAGTTATAACATCTAACTGATAACTACAGTTTATAGACATTAACCACTTAATTTACAGTTGCCTAAAAAACAAAACAATACATTAACAGCCTACTTATCACCTTTATATCACATTAGTAAAAATCATAGTATATACTCCAATCCCCAGTTTCGGTATTTCGCGCAAACATAAAACTACCATTATCCACTACATTGAGATTCGCTTTTTCATTAGTCGAGATTTGAAATACAAACTCATAGCCCTCTCCATATTCCTCATCGACACCGATACCCGATTGACAGTACGATGGATATCCTCCTAACTTAGTATCATAACAGTGGGCATCGAACTCATCATAATAGCTATCCATTACCCCTTCATCCTCCATCTCACAGATTCTATCTTCTTGCTCTAGAGTTAATCCTCCTCCATCCCAAATAGGATAATCTATTGGTTCTAATCTAGGCTTCAAAGGAAAGGCTTTTAAAGCAGAGTCTTTATGTATCAATTCCTTTTGAACAACCTCATCTAACGAACGATATTCTCTGATAAGCCACTTCGCTCCCATCGGTTCTAGTTGTTCAGGATATTCATAAGACATAAATACAGTCAGCAATACAATCCCTTTTAAAGCTTTTGGTACATATGACAAATTAGGTAAGTACAATTGTAACAGGGGGATCATCTCTCTCCCTTTATCATCTAAAGGCAATACTTCGTCTTCTCTATACGCTGTTACTTTAGCTATCCACGACTCTTCTAATGTTCCCAAAGGTTTAAATCCTCCTACTTCGAATGCAGTAACTGTTCTGCCTATTTCTTGTTTTAATTGATCTAATGTTTTCATTGTCTTAAGAATAAGAATTAAAGCAAATCACTGCTTCTTCACTTTCACTATAGTAAAGCACACAGTCATTACCATCTGTAAAAAACTGATAACCGATAGTCATTCCTATAGCACTATAATGATCTAATACTAAAGAGGATGATATAACCTCACTAAAATCATTATAACGCAATGTCGTATCAAAATCCTCATCCCCTTCCTTATACACATATAGACTAGGGTCAGGCTTAGCAAAACCATCTATTAATTGTCTATACTTAGCAAATTGTCCTGTTTTTTGAAATACTAATTTGTTAAGTGAATAGGCATAAAAGAACTCTATATAAGTATCTAAATCAAGGGCATCATCAGTTAAGTCAGTCACTAAAGGCATCACTCTCGCCTTATAATCTGCTAAAGACAACTTAGACTTAAAGTAGAAGTCTTCATTGCTCCAAAACTCCTCTTCTAAGGCACACTGTATTGCTTTAGCTACTTTATACCCTTTATAGATAGTGATATCTCCACTAAAAGCATACTTGTCCTCAGATAGTGTGAAGCGATAATACTCTTCTGTATTTTGATCAGAATTAGTCTCGTAGTCTGTCCACATACCATTATGAGAGACAAAATGTACACTCTTACCTGAGGATAGTACCACAGTACATAGTGGATAAAAGATTCCCTTTAAAGTATCTTCTACGAATACTTCTTCAAATTTAGGATATAGGTTTATAGTCATTGTAATATTCTTTCTAAGGCGAAATATACAAAACAAATACTGAACAGAACTTACTATGAATAAGTAGGAAAGAAAAAAGCAGTCATCTAATAATAGGTGACTGCTTTTTATGCGAACTAATAATAAACTTTCTATATTTTCTTAACAGTTACTAATATAGTTAATTATTTTAACATATAGCAAGATATTACTACTTATTTTTATCTAAATAAACAAACTCTTCTTTTAACCCAGATTAAATTGTTATATTTTATACTTTTTTTATTCTGAGTACGGAAAGGATACATCCATCTTCTCATAAGGAATGTACTTCGTGATAATCTCTTTATACTCTATATCAGTCAGTACTCCTCTACACTTTTCACTCCATCCTTCTATGGTATAATCTATTAAAGGACGTTCTATTAACTCATTTAGTAGAGCTACTTTATCATCAGATAGATACTGTGCATGTGTCTTTAAGGTAGCCTTGATATTGGTTTTAAATTCTTCATCAGATACATTGTTATAGGTATCTAACTGGCTCATATCTGATACGATGCGTTTAAAGATAAAGTCGCGTAGGTTCTTCGCCTCATAAGTAGCTTCGATATCATCGTGCCATACAAATACGATGGGATAATCCCCCTCTACTTCTTCACTCATCAGGAAGCAGTACATATCCCCTGCTCCATTCTTAGCAAAGGGAATAAAGCTATACTCTGCCTTGATCGCCATATAATTATCAGAATCTCTAAGCCAGTCTATCTCCTCTGCCACACTAGTCACAGGACATAGCTCAAAGTCATCACTGAATAACAATAGAGTAGGGTTGTCT